>CALGEM010000027.1 GCA_937881505.1 uncultured euryarchaeote | reverse complement strand
CCGAGCACCGCCTTGATTGTCAATTCACGTCCTACATGCCGGATGTGAACTGGAAAAACCGAAACGCATCCGAACAATTCATCGCCGACGCCCTGTGGTGGATGGAGACTTTTGACCTTGACGGGGCGCGCATCGATGCAGTCAAGCACGTTGAGAACCTCGCTGTCTCCAATCTGGTCGCTCAAATCAACCAACGGTTTGAGACGGTCGGCACCGATGTCTATCTTAAGGGAGAAACGGCGATGGGATGGTCGGGTCATTCTTTGGAAGCAAATCAGGAACAGTACGGCGCCATCAACGCCTACATGGGACCTCAGGGCTTGGACGGTCAGGCCGACTTCGTGCTCTACCATGCGGTCGTTGACAACGTCTTTGTTTCGGGTAACGAGAACTACCAGCATCTAGACTTCTGGACCAACCGAAGTCAAGACCAGTACACAGCGGGTTCGCTGATGGTCCCCTATGTGGGCAGCCACGACGTTTCGCGTTTGACCAGTCGGGCAGATACGGGCACGGGCGATGCTTACAACCAGTGGGCTGAGGACGGACTACCGGGTCAACCCGGCGACATCTCTGCCTATCATGCAGCCCTCCAAGCCTATGGTTGGCTCTTGACCACACCGGGCGCGCCACTCCTGTATTACGGGGATGAGTACGGCGAGTACGGTGGTGCAGATCCCGACAATCGGCACATGTACCGAAACGAGGCCATGTGGAGCGACCACGAAGCCGCTCTCTTCGAAAACATCTCGGCCTTGGGCCAACTTCGCTTGGAGTCCATCGCCCTGCGTCAAGGCGAGTACAGCACACGTCTGGCCATGCCCAACCTTCTGGTCTACAACATGACGCATGACGACCAGGTCATGTCGGTGGTGTTGAATCGGGGTGGGCCGACGCAAGTGGACGGGTTCACGGACAACGATACGGTGCGATTTGGCGATGCCGTGCTCACATCCGGACAACTCTCGGTTGGGGCCCACTCGGTATCGGTGATTGAGTTGAACGCGCAAAGCGACAATCCACCTACCAACGACACCGGAGAAAACACCACCGTTCCGGGATGCACAGATGTGAAC
>CALGEM010000026.1 GCA_937881505.1 uncultured euryarchaeote | reverse complement strand
TGACGAACAAGAGCATCATTCTGCTTGGCGACGATATTTGGGTCAACGGCAGCGCCCTCTCACTTGGAACAACGCCAACAGCCCTTGCAGGAGACCTCCAATTCTCGATTCGGGCCAACGATTCGGGTGATGAATGGCTTGAGATGTTCAATTTGAGCGTCTCCGGGACCTTCTCATTCCAGTTCTTGATGCCAACCAACGTGATGGTTGCAGCGGGCGCTATTGAGACGAGGTTGCGCTTCTTCCCATCGACATTGCCGGCGACCGACGATGCTGACATGACGGTTGATCCACCTTTCTTTTTGCGTGGTCTGCTCACCTTCGTGGTCCAAGACTCCTCACAGGTTCGAGGTCAAGATGCTCTCGTTTCGGTCCAAATCAACGACCACCGTGGGGTTACAGCGGGTGCTGAGATTCTTGGAAACTACGACTTCACCTTCAACGGTTCGTGGTTCAACACAACGGTTGACCCCGAACTCGACCTTCTGGAAATCGCTCTACCACTGGCATCCAATCTCCGCTCGGGTGACTACCCAATTGGCATTTCATTCAACGGTTCAACATTCTACCAACCATCGACGGGCTTTGGGTCCATTCGCGTTATGGCGGACATTGGATGGAACCTCTCCATTGGACAAGATTGGACCTTCATGGGCAATTCCACTCGCCTCTTTGGTGATGTCTTTGACGCCGTCTACTTGACGCCGGTGCTCAACAACACCACGCTCATCAGTGTGAGCCTGTTCACAGAGCAGGGCCCCATCGATGTGGCGCAATCAACCTTGAACAACACCACCGGGGCCTTCGACATTCCCATCACCATGCCAACGAACTTGCGTTCGGATGCCTATGAATTCGTGGTGGACTTTGACTTCCTCACTCAGGCTCCCCCAGGTGGAGCGTACTACGCCTTTGTTGATTCAGCCGTGCCGCCGGCTCCGCCCACACAGATTTCAACGCTGGGTGGCATCGTCACTGAGGTGGTGGTTGAAGCTGAACGCGGCGCCTACATTGTTGAGATGAACGACACGGTGTCGTTCACCGCAAAGGTCACCGACATCGCCGACAGTTCCAACATCAGTGGAATCGGCGTTGATTACATCTGGGATTACGGAAACAGCAACCAAAGCCTTGGAACCGTCACAACTGATGGGGAAGGGAACGCCACGTTTGACTTCACGCCTTCTGGCATTGCCCCAGGTTACTACGATGTTGGAATCGTCGTTCAAGATGACCTCTCTGCAGCACTGAGCGCAGGAAACTCACGGCGCTACGGGAATTCAACCATCATCAACGTGACCGTGCAGGTGACCAGTGATATTTCTCTGACCTCGGTTCCGAGTACCGTGACGGCCGGTGTTCCTTTCAACGTCGTAGGCCAAGTGGAGGACGCTGAAAACGCAAGTCGGCCGCTCATCTCTGCCGTTCGCTTGAACGTCTTCTGGCTTGAGAATCCAGAGGAACTGCTCCTCAGCAATTTCGCCACCACAAATAACGGCAGTTTCAACATGACCGTGCCGACCGACACCGCTGGAAACGGCACCACGCGCGGCCCCCACACCTTGGTGATCACCGTGGTCAACGAATCCTCTCCGTTCTACTTGACCGCAACAGCACAATCGCCCATCCAAGTCATGGGTGTCTCACGTTTGGAGAACCTGCAACCGTTGAACGCTGTGGTCATCAACCGTGGAAAC
>CALGEM010000025.1 GCA_937881505.1 uncultured euryarchaeote | reverse complement strand
CTGGATTCACCATCGATTGGCTCTTGAAGACCTACAACCCAGCGGACTCTAACAGCGTCATCCCGGACTCATCCCCGGGAGGACGCAACACCCAGATTCATGTGAGTACCGCCGCCACGGCAACCTTACCCGATGCCATTGAACAAATTTCCATCGAATACAGCGTGGCCGGCTCCCCCAGCATCCCGATCAAAAACACCAACCTCCAACTTCGCTACGAAATTGCAGGCACCATCATCAACCCAACAACGGACAACAACGGACAGGCCCAAGCCTCCCTCAACGTCTCTGATGAAGTGGACGACACACCCGCCAGCGATGACTACACCAGCAACGGGGTCGTGGTGTATGACCCGGTAGCCGATATTGTCGGTGCCACCACGGTGGTGCAGGATTTGAGCGTGGTCGGCATTGACCTCGTGGCGCAGGCCAACTCGGTCATCGTTGAGCGCACCCGAAACGGCGACACCTCAACACTCGGCGCCTCCATCGGCTACAACGCCCTACCGGGCGATGTCCTCAGTTTCTCACTGCCCGCCCAAAACCGCGGTGTTCTGACCGCTCCGTCCACCTTCATGGAAATTGAAACGCCCGATGGCGTGGTCTCTCGGAGCACGCTGCCGACCATTGCACCCTATGCAGAAGAGCGTGTTCTGGTCGATTGGTCGGTGCCAGCCGACATGCAGATTGGAACAGCACAGCTCACCTTTACGGTTGACCCAGATGAGAACGTGACCGCCGATGCCAACCGCAGCAATAACGACGCCTCCATTTCCATCTTCATCGGTCGTTCACCCAACGCCTCGCTCGTGGTTGACCAAGGCAAATACACCTACGAAAACGTCACCATCAACGCCACACAAAGTTTTGACATTGATGGTGGTGATGTTGACTGCATCTTTGAGATCAACTACCGCGACGATTTGGATTCCATCATTGAGGCACCGGACTGCTGGACACAGTACAACTGGTCGAACAGCGGAGAATGGAGTGTCAAGGTGCTCGTCATCGATGAGGAGCTTGACACCGACGAATTGGTGGTCGATGTGCTGGTGTTGAACCGTGCTCCGAACTTTGAGTTGGCCTACCCTGAATCCGTGGAAGTGGAGTCTCCGGTCACGATTGAGGTCTTCAACATGAACGATATTGACACGGTGGCGCCTGCGGGCCAAATCGTCAAGGTCTATTGGCCAGATTGGACCGATTGCGGCGTGGTGAATGACGCCAGCGCCTCTGAGAAAACATGCACCTTTACACCAACCGAAGAAGGCATGATTTCCATCACGGCTCAAGGCGTAGACGACGATGGTGACAGCACGAACATAACAGCCGAAATCATGGTGCTGAACATAGCCCCTACGATATCCCCTCCAACGCTGGTGAAAGGCGGCGAAGAGGTCTTGCCCGATGAAAACGGCACGTGGCATCTGAACGAGGATGAAGTGGCCTTCTTGCGAGCAACGGCAGACGATTCGGAAAACGACAAGGGCACGGTCATCATCGAGTGGCATCCTTCACTTGAGGACGAAAACTGGACCGTCTCCAGCATTGGCAGCTACTCCAACGAAGCGGTCTCATGGAACACTTCAGGCATGCACACCGTTCAGGTTCGAGCGATTGACGCCGATGGTGCATCCTCAGAAATACAGCAAGCGAAGGTCATGATTCACAACGTGGCACCAAGCGTGACTGGGCTACCGGGGAACACACCGGTGTTTGAGAGCGATTTGCTGAACTTGTCCGTTGAAGTGGCGGACACGGCCTCGGACATGGCGAGTCTTGAGGTGTGTTGGGACTTGGATGCCAACATCGCCGTTGACGGCGATGGTACGATGGACAACGATTGTGAACTCAGCGGCACCAACATCGAGCCATCTTGGACCACACGTGGTGTGCGCATGATCACGGTGACCGTCACCGACGATGACGGCGCAACCGCCCATCAGACCATGAACGTGAGCGTGTTGAACCTCCCCCCCACCGCCGTCATCTCTGAAATCTCTGTGCTTGACGGCCTGACCGAAGGCGACAACTTGACCATCTCAGGAACGGACAGTGTTGAAACGGCCAGCGACAAAGAAAATCTGGTGTACGAGTGGGACAGTTCCCACCTCGATACCGACCTTGACGGCGAGAAAACTGGAGATGTGGACTTCACCGGACCAACATGGACCGTGGAAAATCTGCCTGCAGGCACCTGGACCTTCACCCTGACGGTGACCGATGACGACGGTGAATCAACACAAGCAGAAATCATCGTCCTTGTTGCTGAAGCACCGGCTGAAGGCATCATCCAAAGCATCACTGAAACATTGGGCAGCACCACAACAGCCATCATCGGTTTGCTCGCCATCATCATCGTCGGTTTGGTCGTCTTCCTGCTGTTCACCCGACAAGGCGCAAGCACGGCCGAAGATTTTGGCATGTTTGAACAAAGTCAGTTCACAGCCGAAACAAAAACCATGGCGCCGTTACCGGCTTCACAACCGGAAACTCCTGCTCAAGCAGCCCAACCCGCTGCGGCGGCTGTTGCTGCACCGATGGAGACGGCGCAACCGGTCAACACCGGCCCACCACTACCGGCGACTGGCCTTCCCCAAGGATGGACCATGGAACAATGGAACTACTACGGTGAGCAGTGGTTGGCCGCAAACCAGCCCGCTCCGGCTCCGGTTCAACCCATAGTTTCACAAACTCCACCAACCCCTGCCTCCAATGAGTTGCAGTCGTTGCTCGACGACTTGGACCTTTGAGGCCGGTGAAGATGGGAAGTCTGTGGAATTTTTTCGGATTGCCTGACCCCGAAGGCACAACACCGGCCGCTGCCAATACGCCACCGCCGGAGCCAGCTGCACCAAAGCCCGTTTCGTTAACGGGAACGCAAACCGAAGAAGGGACACTTCAAGCAGTCGAACCTGTGGCAGTGCCCGCCGCTAGACTTGAACCTGATATCAGCGGCTTGCGCACACCTCCACTGGGTTGGAATGGACCCCTCACACCCGACGGCGAGGCCTTTCACGACCTCGGCGTGGAACGAAAACCACGACCGTATGTTCCCGATAAGGCCCTTCGCTACATCGCCCCCGATGTGATGAAGCGAATCCCCACAACCGCGATGCTTGAACGGGTCTTGCAAGGCGATACCGCCATCGTGGATTTGCGCTCCTTGGTCCACATGGAAAGTCATCAGATGGCCTGTCGGAGAGAGATCAAACACATGGCCGACCACGCTCGCGTCAGTGTCTTTTCGCTTGACGCCGAAGATAAACTGCTCATGATCCCGGGACAAAACGTCGTCGTTGACATGCAAAAGCACGAGTTAGGCTTGACCCCACTGCTGTGAGCATCAGCGAGTTGACGCCAGGGTCTCAAGGAAGGCCATTGCTTCGCCTGCGAATCCCAAAACGGTACTTTCGGCACCTTCCACCAAACGTGCATATTCACCCATGGGTCCGTGGAGGTCGTAGCCACCTGCTTTTCCTTTCCATGAATCGGAGGTGAGCAAACCATCCAACTGCTCGTCGGAGAGTTCAGGGATGGAGACGACGGAAGCCTCGCACCAGAAATGCCAGGTGCCGTTCCAGCGAACGCCGGTCGCCGACCAAACTTGATGCAAGCGACCGCTGAGACGATGAAGCATGATGGCGGCGTGGGTGCGGTCACGTGGCTTCCCCATGCTCAGGGAGTGGTCATCGGGGTCGCTCAACATCGTGTCGGCAACAATGACGAGTTCGTGGTTTGTTTCTGGAAGCGCCTCCGATTTTCGCTTACAAATCGTCAGCACTTGATGCTCGACCGTCCCAGTTGGAGGCGTTTCATCCACCCCGTCCAAACCCTCGTGATGCAGGTTTGGAAAAAGAGGGTCCAACAGGGCAAAGCGCCGCTGTGAGTTGGAGGCCAGCCAAACGTCCATACCTCAAACTGAACGATGCGGGCTTTGGAGATTACCCATCAAATGCGTGGGTGATATTGAAGAATCGGAAGGTCCACCGAGAGACGAGTGAGCCCCATGTCCGAGATGGAACGAATCCCAACCCACATCGAAGGCCTTGACGAGAAGATGCAAGGCGGTATTCCACAAGGCCACATTTGCATCGTCGCTGGTGCCTCGGGTGCCATGAAGTCCAGCCTGACATTTTCCATGCTCTACAACGCTGTTCTGTACGGCGAAACCAGTGGCATCTACGTCACCCTCGAGCAGGGCAAGGATTCCCTCCGCTCCCACATGGCCAATATGGGCATGAACGTGGACGACCCTCGTGTGCGCAACCGCATTGCCATCATCGACCTTGCTGACCTTCGTGTGCAACTTGATGAGCAGGGCATGAGCAACCGTGTTGATTGGATGGGCCAACTCATCAAACAGTTGACCTCGTACCGCCAATCCATCGGTTTTGAATTGCTGGTGTTTGACTCCTTGGGCGCCTTCTTCACCTTGACCAAGATGGAAAACCCTCGCGACGAAATCTTCCGTTTGTTTGAAGCGGTTCGACGCTTGGAACTCACCTCGTTCTTCATTTGCGAAATGACCGGTGAAGACCACAAACAGTTCGGTGAATACGGCGTTGAGGATTACCTCTCGGACGGTGTCATGCATCTGGTGATGGAGCGACACGGAGACGATGTCTTCCGTAAACTCGGCATTGTCAAGATGCGCCACACCAACCATTTGCTCGGTTACAAACCGTTCAATTGGAAAGAGAGCGAACAGCGATTCACCATCGTTTGAGTTCACTCAACCGTGACCGATTTCGCAAGGTTCCGAGGTCGGTCGACATCCCGACCAAGTTTCAGGGCCGTCTCGTAAGCCATCAACTGAAGCGGGAGTACCGTGAGCAGTGGGGTCAACCAAGGATGAATGGCTGGAACAGCGATGGAGACATCGCCTTCGGCACCGATGGGGTCGCCTTTTTCGTGAATCAAGATGATTTTCGCTCCACGGGCCTTGCATTCGTGCAGCGCTGACATCGTCTTCTCCTTGAGGTGGTCATTGGGGGCGACCACCACGACCGGGCTGCCCTCTTCAAGCAGCGCAATCGGTCCGTGCTTCATCTCGCCGGCAGGGTAGGCCAGACAGGGAATGTAGGCAAGTTCCATGAGTTTGAGCGCCCCTTCTTTGGCCACTGGTGCGGAGAGTCCACGACCGAGAAACAACACCGAGCCTGCATCGTGCAGGAGCTCAACCGCTTCGTGAATGGGCCCGATATCCTCGAAATAGGCCTCCATCAGGTGAGGTGCTTGCTGCAAGTGTTGAATCAATTCCCGACCATCCGCTTTGGAAAGATGGCGGGTCCGGCCGAGTTGGGTAGCGAAAATGGTCAGGGCAGCCACCATGTTGGTGAAGGCCTTGGTCGATGCCACGGATTGCTCCGGACCCGAGTGGATGTAAACGCCTCGCCCACACAAACGGGCAATGGTGGAACCAACAACGTTGACGACGCCGAAGACTTGACCGCCCTTGAGTTTGATTTCTTTGACCGCAGAGATGGTGTCGGCCGTCTCACCCGATTGTGAAACGGCAAGGTAGAATGCTTTTGGATTGATGACGGGGTCGTTGTTGCGGAATTCGCTTGAAATGTGAGTGACGGCGGGGATGCGCCCCATCTTTTCGATCAACATCTGACCGATTTCAGCAGCATAAGCGGCTGTTCCACAGCCGAGCAAACGGACATGGGGGGCTTGAACCAAGGCGGCGTGGTCAAGGCCCATCCCCCCCAGGCGACCTGTGCCCATCTCTCGGTCCACACGCCCCGCGATGCACTGTCGCAAAGCATCCGGCTGTTCGTAGATTTCCTTGTACATGTAATGGGGTGCATCGCCGAGGTCTGCTTCGCCCCATGCCTCCTCAAGCACCGTGATGTTGGGCTCCACCTTACCCCCCTTGGTGGTGATGGAGAACGAACCCCTCTCGATGACGGCGAGGTCACCGTCCTCAAGGTAGACCACGCGTTGGGTGTGGGCCGTCAGTGGATGGGGGTCGCTTGAAACAAAGGTCTCGTTCTCCCCTTGCCCGATGATGAGCGGCGAGCCATTTCTGGCGCAGATGAGCACATCGTGGTCTCGGAAGAGGATGCAGAGCCCCCATGTGCCACGGAGGTGCTGAAGGGTGTTCTGTACGCATTCAAGTGGTGTAGCGCCACCATCAAGTTCCAGCGCCATCATTTGAACGAGAACTTCCGAATCCGTTTCACTGACACACTCAATGCCCCGTGCGGAGAGCCTGCGGCGCAGGTGTTGGTAGTTCTCGATGATACCGTTGTGAACCAGGTGAATGGCGCCATCTGCAGAAACATGTGGGTGGGTGTTGACCTGGGTGACGCCTCCGTGGGTGGCCCAGCGCGTATGAGCAATTCCTCGTGTTCCGCTGACACTCTTGGGAAGGATGGCTTTCAAATCAGCCACTTTCCCCACCGTTTTGTGAGTTTGAACTTGGGAGCCGTCATCAACAGCAACACCGGTGGAATCGTATCCTCTGTATTCCAGCCTTCGCAGACCTTCGACCAAAATTGGAAGGGCCTGTTGATGCCCAATATAGCCAAAAATACCGCACATGTAACCGCCTCACAAATCAAAGACTTCGGAACACACGGGGCACGAGATCCGTTTCAGCATCAGGTCTTTCACGCCGAAACTGGCTTGGCACGAGGGGCAGGTCGCTTCGCGCTTCAACTCAGGCAGCGGCAGCACAGGGGCAGGTAGCGGAGCGTTGCCGCCCAACGGTGGAAGGGCCTCGGGCATTGGAAGCCCAGGTACGGGAAGTGGCGGTAGGCCCTGTTGGAGGATAGCCGCCATCTCACGCTGTTGCTTGCGCTTCATTCGGCGCTCAAGGCGGGCGTTCCCCTCGCCCTCCTCGAGTTTGCGCTCGAGTTCCTCGGCAAGTGATTCATCATCATCCTCCACGATGACCGCCAACTGACCGTCGTGAACAGTGAGTTCCTCAGCGTCCTCGTCAATGGAAAGCAACGGACCGTCGTCCTGTTCAGGTGTGATCATCAACTCCACGCCATCGACATCGTCATCGCCCATTTCCTCAAGCAATTCTTCAACCTCGCTATGGGAGCGCCGAACCATGACGACGACGAAGCCCAAAAACAGGACCAAGAGGCCCATGCTGGCGGCAAGGATGCGATACTTGAATTCGTTCGAATCGCCGGGAAGATAATCCAAGAGCGTTTCCAAGAGCCCCGGTGATGCAACCGGGTTGTTGGACCCTTTGAGCGAAGCCACCTTGCTCAAGCTCAGTGAACCTCCCGGGGTGATGGAGCAGACGATGGTGTCGTCCTCCATCACGCCGATGCCGAACAAAAAGCCGTCATCGATCATGTTCGACATGCCCTTGATGGCTTCGCCGTCGGCGTCCGTCACCAAACCCATTCGATGGACAGGGCCGTAGATGTTGATTTCATCGTGGTAGAAGTACATCCCCTCGTCCCGTAGGGCGAAGCCAAGCGTTGAGACACCGGGGGCGAGGACACGCTGGATGTTCTCGCCAGCCCAAAGGGCGTTGGTGTTGGCCAACACAACGTTTGACACCTTGCCTTGTCCTTCAACCCATGCGGCGATGATGCGGTCCTCATCGTCCTCAACAAGGACGTCCATGGTGGGATGCTTGGCGTTGTCGCCCACGGAATACTGGAAACTCCACGACGAGGTGGTGTAGGAGCCATGCGTGTACATCAAACCAACTCGCTCAATGCCTGAAACATCATCACGATACTCCTGATAGAGAATGTGCAGATATTCTTCACCAAGGCCGACCGCCAATGGCTGAACGTCGCCGGGACGGATATCGATATCGGAAAGAACGGTTAACGGGCTGGTCCATGAATTGCCTTTGTCGGGCGAAGTGGATGAAATGACGAAGAGTGAGGTGATATCTTGCCACGAGCCACTGGTTGACAAGTCGCGATGGTAGCCGGCAAGGACCATGGTGCCGTCGTACTGGTCGAAAGTGAAGCCGTAGTAGGAACCTTCCGA
Source organism: uncultured euryarchaeote (assembly GCA_937881505.1). GTDB lineage: Archaea > Thermoplasmatota > Poseidoniia > Poseidoniales > Poseidoniaceae > Poseidonia. The sequence continues at coordinate 4,011 of CALGEM010000025.1, read as the reverse complement.
GAGTTTGAGAGCCGGCATGTGGTAGTGCTTTGGCGTGGTTTTTCCAGCAGCAGAAATGGACGTCATGGCGATATCGGTTAGGATGTAGCCTTCAAGACTCAAGGAACGTCGGGACCAAGCCACCTGAACCAGACCGTCATCTCGTTGATAGACGGCCAACTCGCCGCCCCAATTTTCTTCCAGCACCACGCCCCCAACCATCGACAGTGTGGAGGTGATGGTTCGTGCATGAAGTTCACCGTCAACGGTGGTGAAGAGAAGCCCACCGTCCTTCAAGCCGACGAAATCAACGGCGACCTCGCCGGTGGAGAGGTCAATCGGCGCTTTCGCACCACCTTGCACGTCGGCCACCGTGATGTTGAACCGATGCTCACTGTGTTCGATTTCAACACCCGGGCCGCTCAGGACAGCACGGTAAGAGACGGCGCCTGCAACATCGTGAACATCAGCAAAGCGGGCAAAGGCGTACCCCGACGTCGTGCTTGAACCGGGGACGAGAGCCACGGGCTGCTCGTCGAGCCGTTGCCATCCCTCCGCCATTAATCGCTCCAAACCGAGTGTCAAACTGCTGGCATCGGTTTGGCCGAGGTTGTCAACACGGATACGAATGTCGTACGGCATGCCTGGCACGGGGACATCTGGGGTGGTCCGCGATGCGCCAGGGAGGAACCGGAGCATGGGTTCAACCGGGCGTTCATCAATGGTGAAACTGAACGTGTAATCGTTGTCGCTACGGTCAGGGTCTTCGTATTGGTTGGTCGGGTCAAGGGAGAGCGTTACGTCGTGTGTACCGGCTTCCGTCGCCCACCAATAGAGCGTCACTTGGACACTTTCTCCTTGCTCAAGCGAAGTTACCTTCCCCTCGGAAGGGTAGGTGGTTGAATCGCTGCCCGGCCCCTCCAGCGTCAAATACACTTCATCGGCGTCCAAATCACCGATGTTGCGGAGACCGAATCGTACTTCGAGCACGGTGCCGGCAACGGCAGAGTTCACTGGAAGCCCCCCGTCGTAGACACCAACCGTTCCCGTGAAAGCAAAATTAGGTGCTGCGGGAAGATTGTCAACTTCGTATGTTCGCTTGAGCACATCGCTGGTGACGCCCGATGCGTTTACCAATCGCACACTGATCCGGTGCGAGCCGTCATCAACGGCGCTGGAATCCCATGTGAAGGACCAGTCTTGAACGGCATCGCCCTGCTGGTTCAGATTGTCACCGAGTTGCCAATCCTGACTGTCAATTTTGTATTCAATGCGGTCGTGCTCAATACCTTCCGCTGTTCCCGAGAACTCAACCAGGCCAACCAAAGCCGTACCAAGCGGCGGCTCGGAGATAGAGACCGACATGCGAGCAAAGCGGACGACGCGAACATCGACCACTGAGGCTTCTCCATCTTCATTGAGCGCTCGAGCATAAATCAGCGTGTAGGCCTCATCTGCATCGACCCAATCATCATCAATGACGATGTCAAAGTACCAATCCTCAACCGTCCCATCGGCGCCAAGCCAGTTAGTGAGTTCAGTGCTATCGCCGTCATCGTAAAACTGCTCAAACTTGACCTGGACCTCAATGTAGGCATTCTCGCTGGTGTCGGTGATGCCTTCGACCGAGAGGGTGTTTCCTGCCAAATGGAGCGATTGGTTCACGGGAGCGCTCATCGAGACATCTTCACCCAGCCCATCTCCTCCTCCCGGAGGTGGCGTAACGATGACGCCGCCGTTGTCCTCTAACGGGGTGCAAGAGCGCCCGAGGACATGGTCGAGCGCACATGAGGCGTCAACAAGGCCGAAACCCCATTTCTCATTCCAGCGGTTAGAGACATCCGGTTCTGAGGCTGACCCCCGAGCCTCGGAAGAATTTCGCAAAATATTGCGGATATCCTCCGGCGACAGCGTGTCGTCGGCTTGAAGCAAGGAGGCCACAATTCCTGAAACGAGGGGAGTGGCCATGCTCGTACCGTCCTTTGACTCGTATTCATTGTCGGCCAGCGGCCGTTCAGGTTGACCTGGGAAGGATGGACCCGTTGCTGCTGAGGCCGATGTGATGCCCGTGCCGAAGGCTGAGACATCCGGCTTGAGTTCATCCCACTCGTCGTCGTCGCCGTCATCCAATCGAGGCCCCCAATTGGAATACGAGGCCATGATGTCGTCCGTGCGATTGACACTGTTTCGGTCATCAGCGGCCCCGATGGAGATGGCGCCGTCTGCGCTGGCAGGCGAGGGAACCCGCTTGGACCCGTCGTTGCCCATGGCCACGACGCAAACGATGCCGGCGTCCCTAGCGTCGTTGACCAAACGTGCTTCTGCAGCCGAACCGTTATCGCCCTCATCGTCGGGATTCAAGGGTGTGCCGAGGGAGCCAAAAGACATGGAGGCAATATCGATGCCCCGACTGGAATCGTTGTTGCCCCAATCGGTGTCCTTGTTGTTGATGACCCACTGGATGCCGTTTGCGGAATATTGGGAATTTTCACCGGGGTCTCTGCCTCCGCCTCCCGTGTCGGTCAAGACCTTGACGTCAACCAAGTAGGCCCCCATGCCGCTGCCGGTGTGGACGCGTTGCGAGCCTCCCGTGCCCAACGCTGTGGCTGCGACGTGAGTCCCATGCCCGTTACCATCATCTGGATCGGTACTTCCATCTGGGTTGGATGCCGATGAGGTTGCATCGTATCCTGCGACCCACTTTTGGTCGGTGTAACTGTTGGGGTCGCTGTCGGGCTCATCGTCAATGTCATCGAAATCGTTCAAGGCTCGGTGTTCATTGTCAACACCGGTATCAAGCACAGCGATGACCACACCTTCGCCGTAATAGCCACGGGAATAGGTGCTTGCAGAGTAGACATCGGAAGGCATGGAGCGGACCGCCTCGCTTGCAACGCCGTTAAAGGGCACCATGAGATTCTGCATCTCGATAACGACCACGCCGGGGAGATGATAGATATCCATGAGGGCACTCACCGGCACCTTGTCAACGAGCACTGAATCAATAGAGTTCATGACTTGGAACCAAGCTCCTTCATCTTCACCAACCCAGCCGTGGGCCTCCAAGGTGTCGAGCAACGTGGCGACTTCTTCGCTGTTGGGCGCCCATGCATAATCGACCACGATGGCGACCGTTTTTCGCCCGTCAGGGCCCATAATCGCCGTAGAAGATACAGACTCCTGGCCGGCAAGAACACGCTGAAGGCGGTCGTCCATGCCGTTCCAATCGAGGTCGGGGCCGTAAGCCTGCCACCATTGGTCTGGTTCCGAAGACGCCCTGCCGCCTCGGTCGATGTGCCGAGTCGGGCGCTCACACAGTTCTTCGCCGCACATCAAAGGTGGAAGACCCTCCACCAAAATCGGAGGCTCGTATTCGCTGACCTCGGACGTGGGTGTGGTCGTCGCAAGGACGCCACCGCTAATGTCGGCGAAGAGCATCAAAAGCGCAAAGAGAACGGCACCTGCACGCAACGATGCCTGTTGTTGACCGAGCACAACCTCACCTCTCAATTGACTGGAACGCCTGCCCACCTTTGATTCTATCCTCAAATGTATCACGCCGTGGACCGATGATAGGGGGATTTAGCGAGGTGGCCATTCAAGATGTTCAACCGCGGACGAGCACTGTAAATGAGGCCCCGAATTTCGCTCGACCAAACCCAGCGGCGCATCGCATTCGGGGCACTGGCCTGCGTCAGCGAGGTGCTCCATCCACGCCGTTCTGGTCTCGGGCTCATCACTGGCTTGGACCAAGTTTTTGAGTGGTTCACGGAGATGCTTGGGGACATCAAGACCACGTGCCGTCCACGGGTCTTCAATATCGTTGAGGTTCACCATGGTGGCCTTGAGACGACGACGCTTTGCAGCGTGGACATCGCCTTGACTCGGCCCCCCGTCGACCACGCCGAGTTCAACAGGCCCGCCTTTGGCCACCAAAGGCAAAAGGGCGTAGGCTGCGATGAAACCTCCTATGTGGGCCATGTGGGCGATACCTCTTGAAACACCCGAATCCATGGTCGCCAAAGCGCGAAC
>CALGEM010000024.1 GCA_937881505.1 uncultured euryarchaeote | reverse complement strand
CCTGGATCGCCAATCATCTAAACGCCCGCGGCCAGATGCTGAAGGCGGGTGAATTCGTGATGACCGGTAGCACGATGAAAACGCGGTTCCCGGCGGGCGGCGAGAAAATCCGGTATTCCCTGGAAGGCATGGGCGCGGTGGAAGCCCAAATCGCCTGATGGGGATCACCTGACATGCCGAAGATACTTTTGACCCATACGCCGCAGATGCGCCGGGGATATTACGGGGACCGCGCGATCGCGGAACTCCGCAAGCTTGGCGAAATGCGGCTTCATGAAGCCGATACGGCGCTGGATGCCGAGGCGCTGATCGCAGCGGCGCAGGATGTGGATGTCGTGGTGTCCGACCGGATGACGGCGGCCCCGGCGGTGGTGTTTGACACGCTGCCGAACTTGAAGGCCTCAACGGAGTAGAAGGGGCGCTCGCGACCGGTGATGCAGTCGTTGTCATCGCCGTCAACAAGGGTATCACCGTCGTTGTCAATACCGTCTGCACAGGAATCCTCGTCCACCACGATGGGTTGGCCCGTTCCGTCGTTTGAGCCAGGAATGGCAGCGTTCTTATCACCAACAACGTGGTTCCAGTTTCGGTCGAGCAAGAAGTCCGAGGGGAGAGAAACTTGCTGTGTGAAACCAAAGGCATCGGTGGTCAGTTCGTAGAGTGGAAGTCCAGTGGCGTCCTTGATGACAACGGTTGCGCCCTCAACGTTGGAGTTCTTCGCCTTCACTTGATAGCGCACCAATTCACCTTCGCGAACTTGGGAGCCCCACGCTGTGTTTTGGTTCTGAACGTGAATCATCGAGGAGTCAAAGTTCTGAAGGTCAGCAAAGGAAAACACCGTGGCGTTCTCAACCAACTCAAGGGCGAGTGGCATCTGTGCAGGTGGCAAAGCAACGGTGCCTGGGAGTTTGAGACACTCGTCTTGAACGAATGGGCACTCAGCACCAAGCCAACGGATGTTGACAGGGTAAAGCTCGTTACCACCCGGGGAGGGAATCTGTTCGGATTGAACAGTCACACGGGACTCGGTGACGTTGTAGACTTGGGACACACCGGTCCAAGTGTTGCCAGAGAAGTAAGCAATGGAACCGTATTTGTTGCCGTAGTTGTCGTCATGAACGCTGACGTTTCCTGCGAAGCCAAGTTGCGAATCGGCCGTGTTTCCTTGGACGTTGATGAGCGAACCCTTGGCCCGGATGATATCACCGGTGTTGCCCGAGATGGTGTTGTCCATGACGGTGGCAGACGAACGGAAGACGTGGACGGCTGGACAAGGGAAATCGCCACCGTACATTTGTGAATTGCAGGTTCCCGAGTTGTTGGAAATGATGTTGTTGGCCAGGTACAAGCGGGCTGCGGTTGGTGCCGGAACCTGCCAGCCTTGGTCTTGGTAGTGGTATTCACCGATCAATACTGGCTCTTTTCCGGTGTCCTGGATGGTGTTGTTCTCTGCGACGACATCGGAGGTGCCGTAAATCCAAATGCCGTTCCATCCACCGATTGGGCCGATGGTGTTCTCATGGAGTTCAACAATGGAACTGCGGATACCCACACCCGAACCTTCGGACGCACCTGAAATCGTGTTGCGCTCAGCATAGACTTTGGCACCGTCGTAGGCCGTCAATCCAGCACCTTCAGCGGTGGTGATGATGTTATTGTTGACCTCGAGCGTGTGCTCGATGAGACCCGTGGTCTTCAGCGAATTCGTATCAACGGCGTTGCACTTGACGTTGATGTCGGAATTCGTTAGCGAACCAGAACTTGATTTCATCAAAATTCCGTAACTGTTTTGGGAAATATCAAGGTCGTCCAAACCGATATACGAATCTTCGATGAAGATGGCACCAAGACCGCCGCCTTGCTGGCCACAATCGGTCTCAACGCCCGTAAAGTCGGAACTCTTCACTTGGAAGGTTGAGAGAATACCAGCACCTGCGCTGTATGCACGAACAGCCGCTGCATTGTAGCCTCGGCCGTCAATTCCCACCTCAAAAGTTGATTCGGTAATCAGAGGGGAGGCGAGGTCAATGGCAATGACGTTGGAGGTGTTGATATCGGTAAATGAGAGGCCACGAGCGGTGGTGGAAGAACCATCAAACACCAAGGCACCGTACTGCATGGATTGCAGCGTTGAGACGTAGATGGGGAAGCCGTAAGCGTTCTCAAAGTGAGCGAAGTTGATGGAGGTGATGGCCTGGTCAATGGTGTCTCGGATGACCATGCCGGAGCCGCAAGCTGCGTCGGTGTTGGTGAAGAGGTTGCTGCCGTTTTGGTAGCACCTGCCCACCTTGTTGTAGTCCGCAGGTTGGGCCCAGATGAATCGAGCCTGAGACGAGGCTGAACCAGCGCTCGCTCCACAAGCGGTGTCGCCGATGCAAATGGCACCCTTGACATCGATGTACTTGCCGTAGGGAATGTTCACGGTGGTCCCGGCGTTGATGATGAGTTTCGCACCTTCGTTGACGGTAACGTCGCCCTGCAGGTTCATTGTGCCAGACCAAGTTTCCGTACCGGTGACCTCACCTTGGGTCGTCTCGTTGATAGCCATAACGGACGGAACTGAGACCACTGCCAACATGAGAGACATCATGTAGAGCATGACAAGCGATACGGATTTTGTTTGGTTTCTTCGAGACATCGGTGATTCACCTAGACCGTCCATGAACGCCACGAATATAATACTGCGCCTCATTTGCCGAAATAAGAATATCAATAATTCAAAAGAGTATCATAAACTGCGCCGAAAAGCGGAAGGGGAAGGCCCCTTTTCAGCAGAAAAAAGGCTCTATTCTGTCATTTTGAGAACGAAATTCTCCTACGAAAATCAAGAAACTTGGCCTCAACACGCCGAAATGGTCCGTGTTTCCCGATACCAAGCATCGGCGTCAAGTTGGCCGTAGCCACCCCGAGAGTCATGCTGGGTGATCCCGTCAGCGGTCAAGGAATCAACCAGAGCTTGTTTGACTTGAATCAAGCATGATGCATTTCCTCCAGGCTGTGGTTTGAGCCAGGGTTGGTCTTCCAAAATCAAGGCCAGCGCACCAGCAACAAACACGGTAGCATCGGACGTACCACTGCTCGAGTACCACAAGTTGTCTTCTCCTGTACTGATGATTCGCTCACCCGGGGCCACGACTTCTGGTTTCAAGTGGGGGCTCTGTCGCTCTTGACCATCACGGTCCAGCGGCGACCCGGTGGAGGTGTTGGACCACAGTGTGCCAGACCTCGTTGTCGCCCCCACAGAGATGGCCAAATCCACACTTCCAGGCGATGCGACATCACCATCATCGTCCAGACCATCGTTTCCTGCAGCAGCGATAACGTAGATGCCTGCATCCGTCGCCTGCCGGGTGGCAGAAGATGAACCGCCTTCGGTCGCTTCAGTATCGTCTGAACCACCCAAGGACAATGAAATGATGTCTGCATTGAACTCAAATTGACACCAACGGATGGCATCAGCGACATCGGCATCAAGACCGGTGTTTTCTCCATCTCCATTATCGCTTAATGCTGCGACCATGGCGAAGGAAGCATTGGGAGCCGCCCCCGATTGGTGGGAGGTCGAGAGAAGCAGTCCTGCCATCAAGGTCCCGTGGGCAACCGCTCCGTAGTCCACCGGTTCACGAGATGTCCCAACCAAGTCCTTGAACTCAATTTGGCTGTTGGAAAACGCCTCGTGGGTCGCATCAACGCCCGTATCCACCATGCAAACTCGAACACCTTCACCGCTCAAGCCACTCTCTTGCAGGGATCGGATAGACGTTTCTTCAAAGGCCCACTCGGACTCTGGAAGAGGAAGTTCAACCACAATCCACTGGTTCTGCCACATGAGCAGACTAGCCGAAACAAGCAGCGCAAAGACCACCATTCCGGGTATTGTGAAGGTGCGTCGTCGTGGCCGTACCACGGGTTCAACCTCGTAAGGAGCCCACCCCATGATCTCAGAGCGCCACTCATTTTGGAATCCGATGACGGTGGGGTCGACCGCCGAAACAATGCGGCGGTCAGAGGGCTCAGGAAGATACTCGACATCACGAAGCCCTTCCATGGCTTACGCTACCCCCACAAAGGCCTCATGAAACCTTGTTTGAAAATCCAGTCAAAACTGAACATCAGAACTTGGTTCCGCCACGGCTACGAGCGGTCTTCACACCACCGTAAACGACCAAAATCGCCAGCAGGGCAATCAGCAATGTCATCCAAGCCGACTCGCCGTCAGCCGTGGATTCAATGTTGTATTCCAAGCTGAAGTCGTCATCTTCTGGGATCTCTTCAACACTGTTTGCTTCTGCACCAGCGACCTCCATTCGGTAGTCAAAGCGCTGGTTGCCTGGGTTGAAGTTCATGCCTTCAAAGACTGCAACGCCTTCACCACCTGCTGGAACCGAAATCGATTGCGACATCTCTGCGCCACCGGGTGGCGTCAGGTAGACGATGACCGATGGTGCATCGAGGAGACCCACGTTCTTCACAGGGACACGAACCGCACCGTCTTGACCGGCAATGAGGTCAGACGCCGTTGCGATATCGGCGGTGTTGAGGGTCAACTTGATGGTGGCCTTCTGGATGTTCACCACAACTTCTCCACGGTCGATGTTCTCACTTTCGCTGTTGATGTAGACGGTCAAGTCGAAATCACCCTCCGTGAAGGAGGCAGGTGCGAACACCGTGAATTGTTGCGTTCTGGTCTCGCCCTTGTTCAGGGTCAAGGTTGACGTCATTGGGGTGACCGACCAGTCTGCTGGAACACCGCTCTCAAGCAACTCGATGGTGAAGGTGTCCTGACCGTTTCCGTCGTTCGTCAAGTCAAAGGAGAACTGACGCTCAACGAGAGCAGACATACCGAGTTCTTCAGTTGCTTCAGAAACCGTGAACCCGTAGGTTTGCGGGACGAAGACCTTGACAGAAGCCTGAGAGGATTCGCCGAGGTCAGTCTGCAAACGCATGGTCATACGGTGACCGTTTTCCAACTTCCAAGCATCCGCAACATCGGGCAATGTAATCTGAACCCGAACCGTCTCAGAAAGAACGGCGGGCGTGTCGCCATCACCAATGCCCAAGGAGACGCTGATGCTGTCTTCGTATTCATCATTCGATGCATTGTAGAACTGCACACTCCACAAGTCAGAATCTTGAGCAAGGCCCATTTCACCTGAAACAGAGAACACGTCCATCAATTCTGTACCGTTGTAGGTGACATCAAAGTCAAACTCGATGGTCGAGTAAGCGGATTCATTGGTGGAGGAAACAACGGCTTCAACCTCGGCATCGGCTGCACTCAAGAGCGTTGAACCTTCAAGCGAAGCGTCGTTGAACGTGATGTCCAAAGCTGAGTTCACACGTCGGTTGAACTGCAAGGTCGCAGCGATGGTTGAATCGGCTGAGACAGAGGTGGTTTGACCACCGTAATACTCCATCTCAAGGTTCGTGCTGTGCTGAACGGTCATGAATTCACTGTCAAAGGAAACGCTACCTTCAGGGAAGAGGGTTCGTAGTTCGCCGCTTGCAGGAACCGCCATCACCCAAGTCATTTCGTTGTAGGTAACTTCCAACTCGACGGTGTCTTGGATCATCGCAGCACCGGCATCAGCAGAACCTGCGTGGTGCTCGTTCTGCTCAATGTCCGTCCAGGCGGTAGCGAGGTCAACATAGCCACCAAGGGCCATGACCATCGTGATGTTTCCACCGTTGGCAATCGAAGCATCCAACAGACCGATGGCAACACCACCACCGTTTGGTCCAGGATTGGACTGGTTGATGACGACCACCCACTGGCCTGGCTGAACGCTGCTGGACCACTCGAGCGTGCTCTCGTTCATGACACCGTTGACGTGAACAGCGTCGCGCTCAACGCCCGCAATGGGGTAAAGGACGATGCTCGCATCCACGAGTCGGGCTGCATCGAGTTGGTCAGTGACCGTACCGAAGACATCCACCAAACCGGCGGTGACCTCGATGTCCGTGGAATCAGGACTGTCGTGAACCGTGTAGCCGGATTGGTTTTCCGTTTCGTAGTAAACGGTCTCAAAGCCTTCCTTCTCAACACTGACATTGTAGACATCACGAATCGGGACAAAGACTCGCCAAACACCCTCATCGTCGGTCATGACGGTCTCGGTGAAGGAATGGTTGGTTCCCTGTAGGGTGACGTTCATCTCAGGCAACCCTTCACCAAGGCTGGGTGCGCTGTTGTTGTCGAGGTCCCAGTAGACCTTTCCACCAATCTCAACCTCGAGGGTGGCGTATTCCGGCTCCAAAACCAGGCTGTTGTTCACCGCTGACGCCGTGTTGAACGGGTCATCGCTGGTGTCCATGAACCACGACTTGGTGCCGATGGTGCGGTTGAGGTAGAGACTCCAGGTACCGGGCATCAGCAACTCAGTGGAGTTGCCGTTGTCGTCGGTTCGCTCAAAGGTGATGTTGCCAAGACCATCGTGACTGACGGCCGTGACCGTCATGTCGCCAAGTTTGGTTTCAGTAGTCTCTTCCCATAGCTGCAAGGTGACTTCCACGCTGATGTTGGTCGCCAATGCAAGGTCCAAACGGTCTTCAGATGCTGAACCGACCGAGAGGGGTTGGCGCATTTTCTAGAGCACATGCTGTTTATCGGCACCGAGAAATATCCTGAGCCTGACGGTTACTTGCAATTTGTAAGAACTGCATAAGTCTCTGACTACGAACCTCATTAGCCATTAGACTTTCTGTACCACGTGCTTTTACTTCTAAGTCAC
>CALGEM010000023.1 GCA_937881505.1 uncultured euryarchaeote | reverse complement strand
GTCGCCCAATCGGATAACATCGCCCCCATCCATGCGGGCTTCGCCGCCCATGGTGCATGTTTGGACGCCCTCAAGTGCCTCCATCAGGAACTCTGCAATGGGTGGTTGCTCGGCAACTCTAGAGGGGTGGCCCGGAACAGGAAGAAGCATGTGGCCGTCAACGACCACGGCTTGGTCTTCCACAAACATGCAATCGGGATGGTTTTCATCGGCGTCCAAGCGGTGGACACGGACGCCGTTGGCTTCCAATGTGTCCACGTAGTGCTGCTGTTGGCGGCGAGCGAGTTCAACATCGGTTGGACCCGTCCCAAAAAATCGGGCCAGTGCTTTGGTGTATGAAGAAGGAATACTGCGAACCAATGCCCGCTTCTTCTGGTCCAACCGCACGGTGGCCATGATTGTCCCGCGGGCGGGCATCCTTTAACCCCTTCGCCTTTTTTCGGTAGTCAATTTCCGTACTTCGGAAAGATAGGGGCGCAGTCCGTCGTTTAGGTGACTTGAGTTCCTTCGAATCGAGATTGTGTCGACGATACCGTTGATTTGGATAAGGTATGGGCCCGCCCGAATTACTCGTCATCTTCGATTGCCGTGTAGGTGGGAGGATAGAGATACCTTGCATCGCGGTCCTCGTCCATCTGCACCACGTAAACACCTGAGACCATTTCTGAGATGAAAATGTAGCCTCGTGGGTCATACTGAAGCCCCCAGTCGAATGGAATCATGCACGATGCCCAGCAATCGGCCATATCGTAGCCCAACGTTTCCTTTGGGTCTTCAATCCATGTTGGCCCCGATGGAAGGAAATAGCCCAACGTAACGGTTTCAGCGAATTCCTTGATGGCGGGGAAACCTACCTCTGGTGCTGGAACGCCGTCCACCCAAACGGTGTCCTTCCAGATATTGCTGTGGTCGGTTGCCCAGTTTCCTGCGTGATAATGCGTCCAATACACGTGCCCGTTGGTGCCGGTATCACCGTTGTGTGGGCTGTAGATGTAACCGCCTGGGATGTAATGGTGCTCATGCACGCTGCCATCAGGAAGGATGCTTTCGCCGGGGAGTTTCCACTTGCTGAGCAGGAAGGGTTTGGCTGGGTCGGTTGTGTCGATGGTCCAGATATAACCGGTGTGGTTGGTGTTCGTGCCGTATTCCGGAGCGATCATCGTCAGGTGGCGCCAGTTGATGCCAAACTCGGGGTCGTCGGGGCCAGTGCCGCACTCGTCGTCCCATGTGTTGACGGGGTCCGTTTCCGCTGCACCATTGCACAAGAGGTGGTCGTAAGGAACGGCGTAGTGAATCCAACCTGCCCCGTTCAACGCCCCCGTGCTGCCGCCCCATTCTTCGGGCGTCATGTTGGCATGACCGCCGCCGTCCGGACCGTACCAACCCTCGTCATCACTGGGACAGCCAAGCCAACGGCCGACTTCGTAATCCTGAGGCCACGAGATGCCCTCGGGGTCGGGAACTGGAGGAGGATTGGACACGTCAACGATACGAAGGCCTGCATCCCAATAGGAAATGTAGAGCAGGGCTTGACCGGTGATGGGGTGGATGTGGAAGACGTTGTCGTGGTTGAACAACGAGCCGCCGCAGGTGGTCTCCGGTTCAGGTGAATAACCACCCCAACGAATGATTTCCCGACTCGTGTTTTGGTCCTCGTCGTTGATGTCGGGCCGCCACGACTCAAAGCCGAGGGGGACATAGAAGACTTGCGTACCCTTGTAGAACACGCCCGAATCGCCCTCAACCATTTCGGGGTAGGGGTCGGCACCGTAGAGGAAAAGGTGGCACTCTTCTTGAGCGTAGATAATCGGGGCATTTTCCCAATCGCAATCAACGTGTAAATCTTGGTTGTGGAAACCCGCCGGAGGGTTGTTCCATTCGGCGACCTTGATGGGGTAGCTCTTGTCGGTGACATCGATGACATCGAGTCGGTTGGCGCCGCTGTTGGCGTCGTCGTCTTGTGGAATAGGGTCCAAATCCGAGTTGGTAAGTTCGTGATTAACGAGAACCCAGTTGTTGTCGGGTGTCACCTTGATGTCGATCATTCGTCCCACTTCAGCATAATATGTGGAAAGAAGTGTGATGTTGTTGGGTTTGGAGATGTCCAAAATTTCGAATTGGTTGTAGGATGAAACGTAGGCATAGCAACCTCCAGTTCCGTCCGGCTTCTTTTCACAATCTTCCAAGAAATTCCCTTCAATGGCAATTTCAGACGAGTCGCCCGGCGTTGGACCGACGTTCTTGTATTCTGGGAAGCAAGGGCGCCCTGCAACGTTGTCCAATTCGGCAGGTGGTGCGACGTTTCCATCGCAGTTGAGGTTGTGATAATCGATGAGAACCATGTTATCGGTCTGCAGCCGATGGGCCAGCAAGTCACTGTGACTGTGGTTTTCATCTTCAATTTCCACCACGGGATCGATCCATGAAGACTTACTCGTGCCGTCATCCGGGGCTTCGTCAAGGCCAACATAAGCGATGACAGAGAGTACGCTGATTGTAAGTAAACTGACAAGGGCGATAACAATCACTTTGTCGGTTGCATTTTCATCGCCAATCAATCGTCTTGATTGCATGGTCGTTCGTAAAATCTGTGGTATTTGAATTAAGAGGTCTTTTTCCAAATAAATGTTCATCTCCTTTATTTGTCCAAAGTGGGTGGGGTGATTTGTGAAGCCTCTTCCTGTTCTTTTTGGCGCTCTCTTTCTTTCATCTCTCCTTGCATCAGGTGTGGCCCAAGCTCACTCTGCTGATACCTTCACCGTGGTCATCAAAGAAAGTGGTTTGACACCAAATACATCGCAAATCGCATACAATGACTCGGTGGTTTGGCACAACACCGATTCAAGAGAAAACATCACCCACAGAATCGTGTTTGACTTTGATGGCGATGGTTTGTTCAACGGAACCGATGATTGGGATTCTGGTGAACTGGTCGCAGAGTGCAATAGCACCCAAACAAACTCGACCGAGAATGAAACTGAATGCCACATCACCTTCCTCGTCTGGTTTAACGGAACGTGGGGAGTTGGTGAGTACGAATATCAGGACATGCTGTCCGATGGAACGGTCCTCAACGGCACCATCGTCGTAACCGAGGACATTCACGTGGAGAACTCAACCGCCCCTGCCATCGGCAGCACATTTGGTACGTTTGAAAACGACGACAAAGAGACCGAAGATGTTGTTGAAGAAAGTGATGCGGACGAAATGCGGCGCATGCTCCTGCTCGTCGGCGGAGGTTCTGGCCTTGGAGCCATCATTTTACTCGTCATCTTGATGCGACGTTCATCTTGAGTCGCCCCGTTTTCGACTCTAGAGCGTACTCAAGTAGCGAACATCGTCCAACACCAAGTCGAGCACCCAATCATTGTCGCCCCACCACACGCGCTGATGTCCGAAGCGGTCCACGAGAATGGTGCCCGTTTCGTGATTGACGGTGTAGTCATCTGGATGGTGGCGCGCTGATGAATTTGTGGAATTGTCGTCGTTGTTGGCATCGTATTCCTCAATGGTCAGGCCGACACCAAAGTTGATCCAAACATCTTGCAGAGCGGCCATGGATGGGCTGTCGGAATCGTTGCTGGAAGAGGTGAGATGAATCCATTCAGAATTGGTGCTCGTCTTCCAATCGTGAAGGGTCGATACATTGTCTCGCCAAGGGTCAACGGTGATGGTCAAGAACGTTGTTTTGTTGAGTTCGTCCTCGGTGAGTTGGGACTTGACCCACTTCATGTTGTGCGTGACGATGGGGCAAATATCGAGGCAGTTCGTGAACAAGAATGCAATGACGAGGGTGGTGTTCGCACCTTCTTCCGAATACGTCCAATCGGTTCCTTCGCTGCTCGTGAGGGTGAAATCCTTCACCTTCACACTTTCCAACGGTTCACCATGAGGTGTCCAACGCTCGACATCACCCGGTGAAGTGCATCCTGCTAAGAGAAGGACGGTGCACATCAACAACGCGATGGTTTTACGCAACATGGTTTCGCCTCAGAGTCGGTAAGGAAGGTCAATGTCAAGTTGGACCAGATAGAGACCGGTGGAAATGCACGAGGCGTAGGTGATGCCGTCATGGTGCTCCACCGCCCACAAGAACGGGACCCAACCAAAGTCGTAGAAGCTCGAATCAAGTGGTGTGCCGTCCTCGCCGTGAGGGAGATAGTAAGCCACCGTCGCTTCTTCATGGACGGCGATGCGATCATCGGGATTGGTTGGGTCAACCAGTGTCTCAATGTCAACCACCCACAATCCAGCGTGATAATGAGAGACATAGAGGCGCCCATCCCAGCCGCCGCCGTGACTTTGGTCGGTGCTCTCGTCGGTTTCGAAGTAGGTGCTGTCAAGATTGTGCGGGGAGAAGAGAAGCCATTCGTCCTCGTTTGGATGGGCTTCGCAATCAGCACCATAGCAATGATCTTCAGCATAGGGAATTTCCCAATCGCGAATCAATTTGGGTTTGAATTTGAACTGGCCGTCTTCCATGGTGTATTCAGTGGTGTCGATGAGGTACATGATACCGGTGCCGATGTTGGTGCTGAGGGTTTCAACAGCAGCGGTGACCAGATGAACGGGTTCATCGGAATAACCAACATGAGAGAGGTCAACCATCGTGGGGAAAGGTTCGGCGTAGTGGATGTAGGAAACACGCCCTCCGTTCTCGTTCCCAGTTGGACCACTGTCTGGCTGGCCATCACCGTCCAAGTCAAGGAAATCCATCCACAGACCGACTTCAGGTGCTCGCCATCGGCACATCAGGGGGTTGCCGAAACCCGTTCGGCAAGTGGTTGCGTGAACCGCATAGGCTTCGGGTGAATTCACGGGGTGAGGGACGTCGGTCACATCACCAATTCGTAGACCTGCTTCCCAATAGCTGCCGTAGACAAACGTGCGACCAAATCGAGGGTCGTTTGGATCTTCTCCAGGCCATGTTTGAACGGTCATGTCGTGGATGTAAATCCAACCGCCCATCGTCGTTTCCCAAGCAACTTCGTATTCGCCGACCTTGATGATGGTGTGGCCAAGGCCTGAAGCAGGTACGTTGGGGAGATTGCGGGCCGCCGACCCAACCAAATTGAGGTGCGCAATAGTGACGCCGCCGCAGGCTTCTCCAATGGCGTCGTTGCAGTTATCATAATCTGGGTTTGCGATAAACATGTACCACTCACCGTCGATCATGTGCGTGTAGAGGTTGTGAGGGCCGGTTGGGTGGTCAGCATCGTACCATGAATCAATCCAAACAGGATTTGTTTTGTCCGTCACGTCAATGAGCGTAACGCTGACTTGCGCTGGGTCGCTCCACTGACCGATATTCGGGTCTGAATTTCCAGGGTCAACGAGTTGATTTTGCTGAATGATGTATTCACGACCGTTGTATTCGAGGTACTTGACATCCAGCACTTGCGTGTTCGGGTCGTTGTAAACACCGGTGACTGTTGTGTTGGTGGGGTCGGTGACGTCCACGATGTGCATGTCGTTCCAGCCAGCAAGGTATGCATAGGTCTCACCATCAGGTGTGGTTGCCACTTGGACCTCGGCGTTGCCGGGTGTGGTCAATGGGTTGAAATCCAAAAGTTCCATGTTATCGGTGCCAAATTCATGCTGACTGGCGTCCTTGTGGTCGTGGCCTTCGCCTTGAATCAGTGGATCGCCGGCCTTGAGGGCGGGGCTCTCGTTGGTAGCAGCCTCGATATCATCGCCGAAAACCAACAAGGTTGCCGAGGTAAGAAAAACGACGGTAAAGATACCAAGAAGAAGTTCCTTACTGCCCATGGTTGGCTCAACTCAACCATCCGTTTGGTCTTTATGATTTGGTGATTGCCCTCAAATCATGGGAAACAAGCGTGTCGGGCTCGCCGTTATTGGCCTGCTCTTGTTGGTGCTTCTCGCTCCTGCGAGCCAGGCGCACGAACAGAAAACACTCTCGGTGATTCTCACCGAAGACGGTGTCGTCTCAGGCAACATCACCGACCCGTCCTTTCTCCAAGGCAACGCCGTCTGGTTCCAAATGCACGACGATACCAACAACACAACGATGACCGTGCGTCTTGACGTCAATCTCGATGGTGTGTTCAACGCAACAGATGATTTTGATTCGGGGGAAATGGTGAACGAATGTGACCTGGATGAAAACGGGTCATTGGTGGATGAATCATGTATTGTTTCGGCAACCTACGCCTTTGACATGAATGCGACCGTTGACACCTACAACTTCTGGGTGATTCGCGCACATAACGGTACGGAAACGGTGTGGAATCACTCCATCATCGTCCACAAAGACGTGCATGAAGAGGAAGGGCCCTCGCCTGGTGATTGTTTTGGAGTCGGTTGCGACGTGGTTGAGCAAGAAAACGAGGTCGAAGCATCATCGGCTTCAGAGTCATCTGCCGTCTTTTTGCTCGCCGCCATCTCACTCATTGGCATGGTCGCCTTGACCATCTCAATC
The DNA here is from genome assembly GCA_937881505.1 of uncultured euryarchaeote. Lineage (GTDB taxonomy): Archaea > Thermoplasmatota > Poseidoniia > Poseidoniales > Poseidoniaceae > Poseidonia. The sequence continues at coordinate 5,173 of CALGEM010000023.1, read as the reverse complement.
GTGAGGGAACGGAAGGAGGATGAAACCCCATCGTTGACAAAAAGCCCCGAACCGGTTGTCATTGGACAGTTCAAGAAGGAAGAGGAATGAGTGCTGACCGACCAACCTGGCCAATGATCTGGCCTTGGAATGATGGAAAAGGAAACCGAATGCATTGGCGAGATATTCTGAATTCACGCCGCTTCTCGGTCAGCTATCTGCTGATTATCGCACTGTTGTTTGTATTGTTCGGCCTCGGGTCTCGTAATTGTCCGATACCATCTGATACAATCATCTGCGATTTCGTCATGCGGCCTTACAACCTGTTTGAAGCACCTCACATTTTCGTGTTCACTCTATTCTCCTCGTTTTGGTTCCACAACAACCCCGATCACATCCTATTGGTGGCCGCTTTGATTGTCGTCTTCCTGCAGACTGCAGAAATCCGAATCGGGGCTAAGCGAGCAATGATTGCGATGTTCAGTATACACGCTCTGGTTGTAGTGATTATGACGCTATACCTCTACATGGGTGATTACCTCAATCCAGAGGTTGATTGGTACGAATTTGGGCTCCGGGGTCGAAATTACATGGGTGGCTCAGTCGGTCTCTTCGGTGTCGGCGGAGTTTTGTTTTCACAGATCAAACGTCCAGTTGCGGGCGCCCTGTTCTATTTTGGTTTTGAATTCTGGAACGCCTACATCTACGAAGGTGCGGCGCTGTATGTCAGTATGGGGCATGTCACCGCTTTCACGTTTGGATTCATACTTGGACGATATTGGTTGCATCAAGACAGTAAAAAAATTCTAGGCGGCTGAATTAAATTGAGACAAATCTTTCCTGCATCGAAGACCCAACTCATGTTATGTGGGTTAGGTGGGTGGAAGGAAGATGACTTAGCCTTCGATGAGGGGGCATTTGGTGTCGTCAATCACCTCGATGAAGTGATTTGAAAAGAAGGATTGACGCTGACGAAGTTTGAATTTGAGTTGGTTTCGCTTTGACATGTTCTCATGGTTACATTGGCCCTGTTCCCTCATCAAAGAATCGGTTCAACCAAGGGCAGACCTTGAGAAGGTGAACCCACACGGCAAACCAATGGGGCAACGCTTTGGTCAGGCCTTCTTTCTCGTGCTCTTGATGCTCCTTACGCCTCTATCGGGTTGTTTTGGACAGCAAGATGGGGGTGGTTTGAGTTCAACCGATGATGTTGTCATCACACCGCCTGTCCTTACCGGTGGTGTTTTCCAAGGCGTCACCATCGCTGCAGAGGTCGACCTTGCAATTTTTGTGCCTTATCTCATGCTCAACTCCGACAACGGTTTCGTGCAAAATTCAACCGTCATCGACATGAAGGCTGGTGAGTCGGTCATGTTGACATTGCTCGCCCCGCCACGAACCGATACTGCTGTGGTGATGCTCGGAGAATATGGGCGAGAGAACTGGCCCATTCGAACGATTGAGGAGTCGTGGCGTACGTGGGTTCAGCGAGACGGTAACGATCGCACTGATAACCCCGGCATTCAACGAATTCCTGCAACGAATGGAACGCTGGACACCGTTCTTCCATCCAACAGCAGTGGCGGCCCGGTCCTCGCCGTACGCATACCGGTCGAACGCCCAATGGCGGCCGCTTACAGCGAAGCTGAGGGTGGACGACATTCGACGGGACTGGTGGATGGATTGAATGTTTTCAACTACATCAGCCATATGTCAGACGAAACTGCAGATCCGACCGATGCTGCTGACGGTGCTGTGGGTTATTTGGACCGATGGGCTGGTCAAGGAAATGCGGCCTACGAAGATGCTGCACAATACCTCATTGGAAATTTGGAAAGTTTTGGGTTGGAAGTCATCACCCAACGATTCACCTATGATTCCCTCATGACTGGGGCACAGAACCCTGAGGCGTACAACATCTGTGGATACCGGTTCGGTGAAATTAATCCGGATAAATGGATGGTGTTTGGAGCCCACTTTGATATCGCTCCACCGGTCAACGGGGGCATGCTCGACCCACACATCTTCGGCCGCACATACGGGACGCGAGTTGGTGCATATGACAACACTGCTGGAACCGCTATGGTTCTAACAGTGGCTGAGGCCATGGCCAATTTCAACACGCGAAACACGATGGTGTTCTGTTTGTGGTCGGGTGAAGAAGGAGGTAAGCGTGGAAGTGATTTCTGGACCGATTACTGGGTGAAAGAAGACAATCCAGACGTGGAAGTCACCAATTACGTGAATCTCGACATGGCTGGCGTCAACTGGCCCGGTGGTGGCGGCGCACCTTGCGGTGGCAACCACGGTGGTGGTGAAGGCGGTTGCGACCCGCAACCTGCTGTCGACCCCGATGGTTATCCAAAAGACGAGGAAGTCTGGCCCATGCGCGTTTACATCGGTCCGAGCCTCGACCACGACGTCATGAACCAGCCCGGCATGGTTGGTCTGGCAATGTGGATTGGTTCCGACGCCATCGGGGTGGAAGAACAGATGTCGATGCTCATTGGAACCGACCATCCTGCCGACACATGGAAGGTGGACGATTGGATGGCAAAAGACCGGCCTGAAATCATCGTCTATGAAGACACCACGGCCCGTTCAGACCACGCCACGTTCCAAGACAACCTCGGCACGGTCACCATGGGTTTCGGTGGATTGGTTGACGGGTATTGGTGCTACCACCAAACTTGTGATACAGTGGATGAGATGATCGATTGGATGGACACCACCGGCAAGGATTACGGTGAAGAACGGTCTGGTACAAGCAACCTCGTTGATGCGCTTGACACCATCACCTGGTGGGCGACCTACTCCTTCTTCCACTTGGATGAGAACCCGGTTCGAAACGCCTACTTGTGATGGTTTAGGCCTCACTCTCTCTCAACGAACCAGTGATGAGATGGGGTCAGCCACCGCCATCAACACGGCGGTTGGCGACCAGACACCAGTGAACATGGTGAAGACAGGAATAGCGAAAATCAACAACACCGCAAAGAAGGCTTGTTCGTTCCAATCCTTGACTTTCAAGCCGTCAAGCGGTCCGAAAGGAAGCATGTTGAACAGGCCAAGAATTAAGTTTGCACTCAACCAGAACACGCCAGCGTTCACCAGCATTGCCTGCCATACCAGAGCGCCGTCAACAAGGTAGGCGCTTGCGAACAGTGACCCGTTTGCGGGTACGGCATCAAACGCGCCTGTGAGGCCAAGAATAAGTCCCCAAAGAGGGACGCCAATCAAGAAAAGAGCGAGGTTGGTAAGAGGGCCGGCGACAGCGATGTGTCCGTTTTGTCGTCGAGTGACCAGCCCTGCGACCATGACAGCTCCGGGTGCCATGAAAAGAAAACCAAGGAAAAAGGAAATGGCGATGCCAAATTGCAACCCTTTGGGGTCGGCGCGGAACTCGGCCCAGCAACCGTTTTTCTTCGCCACCAATTTGTGGCCGATTTCATGAAAAAGGAAGGCGGGGCCAATGGCGATGAACATGACGGGCATGGAAAGCAGCAACATCACGACCCAGGATGAAAAGCCGTAGGCCGAAATCCCTGAAATGCCCCCCACGGCCATGAAGCCAAGTGCGAGGGTGAACGCACCCATGGCGAGACGAAGGTGTTCTTTCTCGACATCGCTGAAATGCCACAAGCGTCCTGTGTGATGCTTGGGTTTCTCCCATGTCTCCCGTCCGAGGAACTGAAGCATCGCGTCACCGAGTGGAGATGATGTTTCGTAGTGAAGGGTCCCATCGTTATCTAGACGTTGATGGACACGATGAATTCGGGGTTTTGACCGTTGGTTTCGAAACGGGTCGTCGTCCAAAATATCGGCGCGACGGTCTCGATTGCCCATGTAGATGCCATGGCTTGGTTCACTTTGAATCCTCGTGTCCAAGGATTCTTGACCTTGGCACCAATGCCATACTGGGTCTCACGATGTCCATGCCGCGTAAAGCCATGCAGGAATTGGGGTTCCAAGCCTGTTGTTTGCGCTGCGATGCACCGGACGAATCGGGTGTTGCTCGCTGTTCCCCTTGTATTCAACACCACAGAAATGTTCGGGAGTTGCTCGCTTCTGCACCCCCTGATGATCCGTTGTATCAATTGGCAAAAGAAATCATGGCTATGGCGGCGGAGCCGCATCGCTACGACCACGACGAAGTTCACGGTCGGGCACTCATCGAACAGCAACGATTGGCCGGGGCTTTGGTTGGAGAGCGTGTAAAGGCCAGCACCGATGACATCGAGGCTTTGTTTGAGCAACAACGTGCGAAGCGCCAACAAAATGCGCTGCAAGACATCGCCAACCAAAACCCTTGGAAGGAGCGCCCATTGGAAGCAAAGGAAGCACAGGCGATGGGAGAAGAAACATGGGTGTTGCAAGGCGAAGAGAACAAACACTACGGGGCACGAACCGTTCCGAGTAAACCGATTCAGAAGGTTGACCGAAGCGAGCGAAGCGGTGAAGACACGGCCCTCACCGACAGAATCCACGCAGCTGCTGCAACCGACCAAGCCCTCGATGAAGAGACCGCTGAAATCTTTGAGGAGTTGGAATTCAAACAACGCCAATCAAAACGTGAGGAATTGAAATCTGCTATGAAAGAAGTCAAAGAATTGGTCGATGACGATTTGGAATTTTGATAGGAAAAATTTTCATTCTTTATCGATAGGGTGGCTTGAGGGAGAATGAATGGATTTGGATCATGACGAGGAGGGGAGAATTGTCACAAAATATCCCGCCTGGGAATATTCAACCTTATCCGATGCTCAAAAAAATCGGGCGTATTGGGTTGGTCTCATCGGTCCAGCGTCGCCTGCTCTTTTCTTCTTGGTATGTGTTGTACTCACGATGAACATCAATTATCCAGATTACCCTTTATTGGACAAATTTTTTGGTGGTGAGGATTTGCTAATTTTTTCACTCTGTAATCTCTTTCTTGCAGCCATCGCTTGGCCTATCATCGCATTCAACCTACCGCCCCCCTACCATGAAGGAGGAAGGCGTTCTGGAAGAATTGGTTTGATGATCGGGGGATTTTTCATGCTTGTAGTTCTGTGGTTTTTTTCATTGATAGGAGCTTCATGAACGGTGTCGTGTACGTTCCACACGTATTTGTTCACAAGATAATCGATGAGGCTTGACGAAGGTGTTTGCTTGTCTTGAGGGTGTAGCTGACTCGTTGCGTTCCTTTGCCCTT
>CALGEM010000022.1 GCA_937881505.1 uncultured euryarchaeote | reverse complement strand
CCTCCAGCCCATCGAGTTGGTCCACCGCCAGCATCCAGTAAGCAGCAAGGTCGCCTTCCGTAGCGTACTGCTCCAAGCTGACATCAGCACAGGGGTGGGGCGTCAGTTTTGACAGCGCCATCGCAAGGTGCTTGGGGCGCATTCGCCTCACCAACGGCGCTGTTGGTAGGGGTTGCCTTGTTGGGGTTGTTGCGATTGCATCTGCAGCCGCATGCTGTGAATCTGTTGGGCCTCAATTCGGAGGCGTTGGAGGAGTTGTTCGCCGGGCTGCTGGTTGCCACAGAAACGACAGAAACGGGTGCCATCAGGGTGTTGTTGGCCGCAATTGATGCAGAATCCCATGGTGCTCCCTCATTTTCCTCATGTCGTTGTTGGATTTAGACCTTCTCAGCCCATGGCCGTCATTTGCAAAAGAATCGGCCATGTCTCCAAGCCTTCGGCGACTGCTCGTTCGCTGATGTCTTCCCAACGTGGGTCGTCCATGAAGGCCGAGGGTTCCACACCGGCATCGATGAGTTCTTGGAAAAAGGCACGTAGTTCAACTTCGAGTTCGGAGATCTCCTCCTCTTCTTCCACCACTTCTGGAAGTTCGATGTTCTCCGCTCTCGACGATTCCCCGTCTCCTGGTGCATCTTCGGCCAGCGCTTCGGTTGATGCCTCGCCGGCTGTTGGGGGAAGAGGCACGGGCGTTTCCTCCTGTGTGGAGGCAGGTTCTGGCTTGGCCGTCGGCGGAAGCGGGACGGATACATGTTCTTCAGCAGGCGGTTCGGGCGTGCCCTCCGGAGTGGCCTGCGGTGCAGGTTCTTCGGTTTCGATCGCCTCAGTTTCTTGTGATTCCTGAGGTGCTTCAGCGACAGGCGCCGGTTGAGGTTCGGGGGCGGGTTCGGGGGCCGGTGGTTGTGGCTTCTCAAGTCGTCCAACGCCCAAGACTTCCGCTTGTTGGCGAGCCATTTCTGCCGCAGCACGTCGGGGGAGACTGACGAAACATTTGCCGGGGAGGGACTCGGCGGGGTAGGGCAGGAAGTACTGTTCAAGAGCGGGAAGGGATGGATGTCGGAAACACAGCGTTTGCACCGCTTCAAAGGGGCGTTGCGAGGGCAATCCAACTGAAAATGGCGTGGAGTTGAGCGTGATTGAACTTCGCAACCAACCCTCGTTGTTCACCAGTTGTTGCATCCACGGGCCCATGTCTGCGGTGGCGATGTTGACGAATTGAAACGAGGCGGCTCTCGGGTCAAAACCCTGTTCCTTGAGGAGGTGGGCTTCTGCGCGAGGGCGGTGGAAGACCGCCATAACGGGCTGGCCGTGTTCGATCATATCGCCATGCAATTCCATCATCTTGCGCTCCTTTCGAGGACAGAGCAGCAAAATCGTCATCCGGGTCGCACGGGGGTCCCAAATTTCGCCCCAACGAGAGCTTGCCTCGGTCGTGAGTTGACCGATGGTCATGTCCGGAATCATTGCGGTTATTCCCATCCCGGCACCGATGAGGAGGAGGTGGTTGTGACCTTTTACCCTACGGGTGAACGGGTTTGGTTGAGAGCAAACCCTTCCAGTGAGCCAATTCAGCGAGGAAGATGACCCCGCCAGCAGCGCCTCGCAGGGTGTTGTGGCTGTACGCCTCAAACTGAACGGTGGTTGAATCTGGACACCTGATGCTGCCGACGACGACGGCCATGCCTGCGGCGTGGCTCTTGGCTGGGTCGGGGTTGAGGGGAAAACCTTCCCCATCAGCAAACAAATGGGTGGTGGGGTCAATGGCGTCCACGACCGAAAGAGGCTTGATAGGTGCGCTTGGGAGTTCAGGCAATGCATGGTCTTCTGCCCATGTTTCCAATGTGTTCTGGACGCCTTTGGCGTCAACCGTACGGCCAAAAGTCGCCTCGACAACGACGAGATGGCCATCGGCTCGCATCACCCGATTGCACTCCAACTTGGCCGGACCCTGCCACTGAAGGATGTGGCTGAATTCCGCCTCCGTTTTCTCAGCCTCACCAGGGATGCTGGGCTCAACGGTGCCGGCCTGCAAAGCCGATTGCATGTAGGCGTGCCCTCCACCCGAGAGCCCTTGTTCGCTGCGCATGGTGTAGGTTTCCAAGCCGTATTCCTCGTGCAAGGCCGCCAACGGCAAAATCAGCGGGAGCAAAGTGCAGTTTGTTGCACAGGCGTGGGTGAGTGGTGCACCCCCACCTTCCAGTGCTACAGGGTTCACTTCCGGGATGACCAGCGGCACACCATCAACGCCTCGAAAAGCACTGGCGTTGGAAAAAACGCTGATGCCGCCGTTGACCCAAAGGGGCTCAAGTTCGGCAGCCTGTGCTCTTGGCAGGGAGGAAAAGGCGATGACAACGCCCTTGTCCACGAGGTCCGCCACGGTGGAGGCATCGGAGACATCACGCACCGTCACGTCGGGCAGGTCCGGCCGTGGCTCTTCCAGCACCCATGGAACATCACGCAGCGCACGTTCGTGAAACCGAGGCGAGCCTGCAACGGCGGCCAATTCGAACCAAGGATGGTTTGCGAGCCGCTGTTGGAGGCGTTGGGCCACAAGACCGCCTGCACCGAGCACAGCGACCTTGAGTCGTTCCATGCTCAGGCCAACGGCCCTTGCCCTTTGAGGGCTTCCAAGGTCACATCAACGGTTCAGGGAAGATTCGTCGAGTGATCAATTTCCTCAAAATCTTCCACCCATCAGCGGTTGAACCGAGTTTTGCCTCACCGATTCGTGGGCCATAACTGATGGGCACAAAGCGAAATTCAACACCTTGGTGGACCATGCTGGCAAACATCTCAGCCTCGATTTCAAACGAGCGGCTGTTGAGTTGAAGGGCGTGGATGGCCTCCTTGCTAAAGGCCCAATACCCCGAGCACACATCCGAAGTCGTCGTGCCGAACAGCGCGGTTGCCACCCAGGTCAAGACGTGGTTGCCGACGAAATTCAACCGTGTCATCGCATCGGGCGCCATGTCACCATGCAATCGGTCACCGATGACTACGTTGTGCTCATCAAGGCGAGCCAGAAGGCGCGTCATTTCGTTCGGTGCGTAGGTGCCGTCAGCATCCAACATAACCACGGCATCGGCATCCAAGCGAAGCGCTTCTCGGAAGCCATGTCGGATAGCGCTTCCCTTGCCGATATCGTCCTGGTCAACCAACAAAACGCCGTGCTCCTCTGCGACCTGTTCGGTGCCGTCCGTGCTGTGGCCGTCCATCACCAGAACCGTTGTTTTGTACCCCATCGATTCCAAGCGCTCGTAGGGAAGGCGGTCCAACACCCATGCCAATCCCAGGGCCTCATTGAGTACCGGGAGCATGACAACGAGATGTTGCATGACCGCTCCTCGGGGCTTCTTCCACATGTATTTGCCGTTCACGGGTCGGTGGACCAGGTCAACCACTGAAGTTTGACTCCCGTCTTGTCCAGCAGCACGGTGTCCCTCCCTGAGAGTCCGAGTGGGTTGAGCCATCTGGTCGGCTCTGAACGGTCCCATTCAAGATTCAAGGTCGTCAGTTGGCTGGCGTTGTCCACGGCAAAGCAGGCTTGGTGGTAGCCAGCGTCGCTTCGCAGACCGTGGAAAGGACGCTCAAGTCCCGTCGAAGATTGCAAGTAGAGCCCTTCGGTTTGGCCGATGACCTCGTAGACCAAGCACATGGTGGTGGCGTCTTCAGGTGCTTCAACCCGCAACTCACCCTCGGTTCCCTCTGGCAAGAAGGGGCGCTCCTCACCGAGTTGAAGGGGGTCCCTGAACTTGTGATCTCTCCACGGGTCCAAACGAACATCGCATGCTGGGCAATCCTCCTCATCAATGCCGGACAGCAACAGTGTTTTTGCATCCCCGTCCGGTTTCAACCGCCACAACGTCGCCCCGTCAGTTTGCAGGCTCACGTCCCAGTAAGGCGACATCGCCAGGGTCCACTGCATCGTGCCAAGCGGCGAGGTCAAAGCGTGGAGCATGTTGTGTTTCTCGAAGTAGCTTGTGTTGTCGAGGAACATCGCCTGTGTTGCGTTGGCGTGCTCGCTTGTGGTGATGTGAACCAGGCCGAGGGTGGGTATGGAGGTGGTCTGCACGTTGGCGGGTGCATCCCAGATATAGCCCCAATGCATGTTCTCGGTGTAGACGGCTCCATCGATGTCTTCGAGCGCGCTCCGCAGTTCCAAATCACCGGGTGAAACCGCCATGAGTTCCTCATGTTGGGACAGCGAAATCGCCACCGATTGAGCCATGACCGTGCCCAAAAGAACCGTGACCACCAGTCCCAGAGAGAGGGCTTGAGGCATGTGTGCTGGTTTGGGAGACGTTTCCAGATGGGGGGTGAGGTTGGTGTGGGGCGACCACCACATGGCCACGAGAACGGCCAACGGAACATGGAATGCATGCAAGGCCATGGAATACAGGGTGTAGGAGAGCAGTGACAACACCGGGATGTAACGCAGTCCCTCCACAAGATGAACGACGCTGAGCAACCACAGAAGAGCAAACCAGGTGATGGCAATCCGTCCCTCCAAGGTCTTTCGAAGGGCAAAGGCGGCCACGCAACCAAGGAGCAACAAGGCGCCGTTGTAGACCAGGAGGGGCTTGCCGCCCTGCCAACCGTATTCGGAAAAGACCGCCTCATCAAACAGGCGAGGGGCGATGACCAGCAATGCAACGGTAAAGCCGAGGGTGATGAACGCCGAAGCGATGTAGGCCAGGCGGCGAACGAGTTCACGATGTTCTTCGTTGTCCATCGCCATGCCGTGCATGACGTGGCTGAGCAATAACAAGGCGAGGTAAATCGCTCCCGTAGGGTGAACCAACGACACCGAATAAAGCGCTATGCACAGGCCAACCGTGTGGTGTTTTTGCCGCTGTTCGGCGTGGCGAAACAACACCAAAATACCGACGACCAAGCCCAACTGGCTCGCCACGCTGGGAAAGCCTGAATCAAAGGTCTTGGCGAACAAGCCAAGGCCCAAGCC
>CALGEM010000021.1 GCA_937881505.1 uncultured euryarchaeote | reverse complement strand
GCCATCGCCCGGTTCCATCAGCCATCCGTTCGTGAAAACATGGAGTTTTGAGTCAAAGCCGTTGCTTTGCTCTCGTGCCGTATGGCGGTCAATTCCTCCCCAACGTCGCCTCCATGGTGTAGCGCTTGGAAAGGTTGCAGCGATGTCGCGGGCCGTTTTCTGAAGCCCACCACTCACGATGGCAACGTGAACATCGTGGTCGAGAAGGTGCTGGATAAGCGTCATCCAACCTTTCATCATCGGCATCCCCTCCATGAGGCCACGGAGTCGTTCGTCCGTTATGTTGCCCCCCGGTGCGGATTTAATGAGAGCCAAATCAAGTTTAATCCAGTCCCATTCATCAAGAAGACCTTGATTGTAGAGTTCAAACGACTCATCATTGGAAATACCAAGTTTGTCGTATACAAATTGCCATGTCGAAAGGTGGTCAACGAGTACACGGTCCATATCCAGACAAACCAGGTGGCCTGACATGAAATCAACTCCCCTTCGGCCAATTGTATTGGTTTTGAATCCGTGCAACTTGCTTCCCCATGATGTAGAGAATGAGGGCGACCATCATGGCGAACAAACCGATAAGGGTCATGGCGATGGTGATGAGCGTCACCCCGATGGACGTTGAATTGAGTTCTGTGAACATGCTTGCAAGGTCGCCGGACAGTCGATAACCAAGGACAAAGAGCACCACGCCAGGAATGCCAAACAGCAATAGAGGGTGTTTTGATTCCAACATCCAGTAGAAGAGTTGGGCAAAACGTGATGCGGTGGCCAACGATTGCCGCTGAGGCAGTTGAATTGGGACATCACTCTTGACGAACCTTGCCCGTATATCCTCAGAGATGTCTTCGGTCGTGGCGTTCTCTGGCAAACTTGAGAGATGCTCTGCGCCTTGGGGACTGAGAACCAAATGCCCCAAATCGGTTGCGGAAAGAAGCGTTCCTTGGCCCGGTTCACCCGTTGATGTTTCTCGGTAAAGGTGGTGAATATCCCAACCTTCCCGTGCACGGTTGACACTTAAGGGTAGATCGGATAATTTCCACTGAGAAGAGATCGGGAGGAACAATGTCAATCCGTCAAATGACTCAAGTGACATGAGGGCCTTGGCCAAAAGCTGAGGCGTGATCTCACCGTCGTGATGCACAACTTTGCAATTCACTTCATGAGCCAAATCAACGGTTTCGTCGTTGGAACCGGTATCAAACAGGATCACCTCATTCGCCACTTCACGGCAACGAACGATGAGCGATACAATGCGCAGTTCGATGTCCCGACCAATCAGGACAACACGCTCAAGTGGTGCACTCACGGATTGCGGTCTTCACTTCAGGCTATCAAACCTGTTCTTGCGAGGTGAGTGAGGAACCGCTTTCAAGCATAGATTGATTGAGGCGAGGCAGCAGGCGAGAGCATGCTGCAGGGCTGGCACATTGGCGTTGTCATTCCTGCCTACAATGAGGAAGAGCATGTTGCGAGTGTGATTGAGGGATTGCCTTCATTCGTGGACATCGCCGTGGTGGTTGATGACGGTTCAGACGATGCAACGGCGACCCAAGTAAAAAACGCAAACTGTACATGTGAATTGACCGTGCTGGATGGAGGCGGCAAAGGGGTTGGCTCTGCCATTGACATGGGCCATCGACACCTTGTGAGCACGTTCAATTCAAGGTTCATCAGCGTGGTCATGGCCGGGGATGGTCAAATGAATCCAAACGACATGGAGTCTTTGCTGGAACCTATCTTCAAGAACCAAGCCGACCATGTTAAAGGCAATCGACTGCAACATCCGGGGGGCTTCAATCGCATGCCACGATACCGGCAACGAGCGTCAAAAGTCCTCTCATTTTTCACGACATTAGCCGCTGGACAACCCATAAGTGATCCCCAGTGTGGGTATACGGCAACATCCTCAGAAGTTCTCCGGCAGTGGGATTGGCAGCGGAGTTGGAGCGGTTATGGCTACCCCAATTTTTGGTTGGTCAACCTTGCTACCCAAGGCTTTAGAATTGTTGAGCGCCCGGTTGAATCTATCTATAGAAATGAGCGTAGCGGAATTAAACCAATTCGGTTTTTCCTCAGCGTGGGATGGATGATGGCGGTGGAACATCATCGGAGAAACCTCACTTGGTTGAAACCAAAGCACCTCACACCCCACACGCTTTTTGCATTGTTCGCCTATTTCTTGGGATGGTCGGCCCTTCTTCCATTCCTGTCCAACGACCTTGAGCAGGAACTCTTCTCACGAGGAGTCCCCGCCATCGTTATGTGCCTTTTCTTTTGGTTAATGGCGCATCTTTTTGACAGAGCCGCAACACGAGTTCACAAGGAGTTGAGACGCAGTGCGCCGCCATGATCGACGACGAAAGCCGCGTAAGGCTCATGTTCGCCACATTCTGGTGGCCAATAAGCCCGAAGCAAAACTCATTTTAGACGAGTTGAACGGGTCAAAGAAGCCTCTTCGAACCTTCAAGAAATTGGCCAAGAAATACTCAAACTGTCCAAGTGGAAGCAAGGGTGGCGACTTGGGTGAATTCGTTGAAGGACAGATGGTGCAAACCTTTGAGGACGCTGTCTGGGCGAGTGAACTCGAAGTTGTTCCTGAGACCTTCATCAAAACTCAATTCGGATTTCATGTCCTCTGGGTGCACAGCATCACGCTCCCGGAGTAATGGTGGGCGTACCAAGATTTGAACTTGGGTCCAAGCGTCCCAAACGCCCGAGTATAGGCCAAACTAACCCATACGCCCTTGGTCTGTGCCACGGCGTCTTACCTATGAACTTCACTCAAAGAACATCCAGCGCCCTTCACCCAACCGAACGACCACACCCTCAACTTCAGCCTGCTCCATGAGGGCATCAGCAGGAATGTCAACATCCCTTTTGTTCAGGAGCGATTGGACCTGAATAATTGAGATTTGACCCTCTTCAGAAGCCAGTGAGCGAAGTTCGCGCAAGAGGGCTCGGGGAGATATCTCCTGCGGCTCATCGTTGAACGAAGCAGAACGCAAGAGCCGGGTTCGCAATTCATCCTGAAGTTCTGCGGGCGTATTGGCCAAAGCCACTTCGAGATGAAGCATGGAACTGGACGTGCATTCCTTCACGACCTCTGAATCCGTTTGCATGGTCGTGCCACAATGTGGACAACGCCCTCCTTGGCGGCGATGGCCGGAGCATTGGTTGCAGGCCGAACACCGCAGAACAAGCCAACGTTGTTCCGACACCTCATCGCCTCAGAGCGTGAAATCGTGCTTGCTTTGCGGCTGGCCGGGACGCCGGGCTGGAGCTGCAGGTGCCTTGGTGTCAACGCGCTTCCGCGGCTCGGGGGCAGCCTTTCGTGTCAGCGCTCCTCGAATCGGGCCGGTCTTGGTTCTGGCTCCAAGCGAAAGAGATTCGGGCAAAATCAAGGCTGCAACAGCCACACCGTGGTGGTCTTGGCCCGCCGTTACTTCATCAACGGCGACATCGAATTCGATGACTTCGAGGTCGCGACTCGCCAAGCGTCGTTGCAAGTTTCGTCGCAAGAGTAAGACCGTTTCTTCGTAGTCACGGTCGGTGGTGATGGTAGCCACGATGGCGCACTCATCACCCTCGGGAGTTACGCATGTCGCCCAAGCGACACCTGCTGAAGCTGACGAACCGTTCCAAGCATATGCTGTGGCCAAATGACACTCGACCAGCGAACCCATCGGGAGCGGGCGAGGTGGTGTGGCGCCAAAACCAAGAGGCAGCATGGCACCCTGGGCCTGAATCAAGCGAACATCGCCCAATCCAAGTTCAACAAGACCTTGGTCAAATGCATCCTCTGCATTCTCGCCCCATGGGGCAACTGCGGTCATGAGCCAGCCTGGACACGATGGCGTGTTTGAGGATTGCATGGTTGACCCTGTGTCGCAACGGGTTCATGAACAACTTGGTGGTGGGGGTATGCATGGCACAAGCCACACGGGGCCTGCTCTTCGCGGCCTTCGGATTGGTTTTAGCAGTCGCCATGGCGGCGGGCATCAACGCTGGTGAGTACACTCTTACATTGGCCCTAGGAGCCATGACGGCCACCTTGATTGGGATTGGATTCATGATGCAGGCAGGTTCATCTCAGCCCTCAAAAACAGGCGGAATAGGCGTGCAAACGTCAACGACTGGAGTACGTCAAAACATCGAGGCTGAAACCTCGCTTCCCGACCCGATGGCCCAAGATTTCGAAATGCCGCTTTGATCAGAACAGGCGAACGGTTTCGAGGTTGCTCGGGGCAAACGTTAGGCAGTTGTACCGTTCTCGGAGTGTCAAACCAAGTTCGTTACATTTCTGATAGTCACCGTGGTGGCAAATGATGTTCTTTGGCGGCGGGTTGATTCGGTCAACGAAGTCAAGCAGTTGCCTTCGGTCGGAGTGCCCGGAGAAACCGTCAATGGTCACCATCTCACAACCGATTTTGACAATCTCAGTCTTGCCGTTGATGAGCATGGGGACTTCGCCAAAGCCCTTCTGAAGGCGACGACCAAGTGTTCCTTCGGCTTGATAGCCAACGAAACAAAGTGAATTTCGCTCCTCGTGTGCCCAGTTCTTGAAATACTCCATCACTGGACCGCCATTGAGCATACCCGAGGTCGCCAATACGATACACGGCGAGGTGTCCATGACGATGCTCTCTCGGAGTTCCCTGCCCTTCACAGGCCGGAACCATTCGCTCGTGAACGGGTTTTCCCCGTCATCTTTCAGAAGCGACTTGCTGAGCGCCTTGGTCAGATAATTTGGATGAGAGGCGTGAATGGCCGTGGCTTCCTGAATCATACCGTCAAGCCAGACAGGCACGGGCTTCACCGTTCCTGAGCGGAAGAGTTCGTCAATCGCGATCATGACCTCTTGGCTGCGGCCAACAGCAAAGACCGGGCAAATCATCTTCCCGCCACGCATCAAGGTACGGGAAACAATGTCTTGCAGTTCCTGATTGGCCTCTTGGCGAGAGGGCTGATAGTCGCCTGAAGCACCGTAGGTTGATTCAATCACCAGAGTTTCGACACGAGGAAAACGGGTGTTGGCAGCGTCAAATAACCATGATTTCTCGTATTTCTGGTCCCCACTAAACACGATGTTGTGCTTGCCATCAGCGATGTTGAGATGGACGGCGGATGAACCCAAAATGTGACCAGCGTTGGAAAATGTCAATTTAACATCCGGAGCGATATCGGTGGTTGAGTCCCAATCAACATCGACAACGTGCTTCATGCACATGCGGATGTCTTCCATATCGTAGGGTGTTCGCTTTCCTTCGGCTCCACCAACTTTGAGGTAGTCCGTTTGAAGCAAGAGCATCAAATCACGGGTTGGCGGCGTGCAGTACACAGGTCCGCGGTAACCGTATTTGAACAGCACAGGAAGCATGCCAGCGTGGTCCAAGTGAGAGTGCGTCAACACCACAGCGTCAAGCTTGTCCAAAGGAAGAGCTTCTGGAGCGTTGAAAAACGGCATGGGGTCGGTATCCGAGGCGATGTTGACCCCGACGTCGATCATAATTCTCGACTCGTTGGTCGTCACGTAGTGGCAAGCACGACCCACTTCTCGGTAAGAGCCCAAAGCGGTGACTCGGGCCCAGGTTCCACCCGGACGAGTTGGACGGTGGATGTTCAAACCGAAATCCTTGAGCAACTTTCGTCGTTCATCGCCGTGGGTTTGCCGGTACATGCGAATGTCGTGGACCGTTTTCGAGAAGAGCGGTGGGGTTCGTTCAACCTTGACCGCCCATCCTGTCTTGTCTCGAATCGCATTGCTGTTTTCGCCGCGGCGTCCAATCGCCGTACCTGGCTGCTTGCATTGAATAATGACTTCTCGATAACAAGCGTCAAAGTACATCTCCGTGATATCGGCTTCCTCAGGAATAATGTCTCGAATCACATCTTGAGCTTGGTCCATGTCCATCATTGAATCAATGGGCGTTCGCAACACGATCTTCCGCTTGACTCTGCGAGCGATTTTACCAATCAAGCCGTCTTGGCCCGTGAAGGGCTTCATGTCCTGCGTGATGATGGCGATGTTTCCTGCCTCAAGGTCAACCTCGTATTCGATGTTACGAGGGATGATCTTCGCAATCTCGTCTTTCAGTTCTCTGTACGTCATTTGCATGGTGTTCACCGCATGCTCCCGCAGTCAACATGGACCACAGCACACCCGAAGGCGTAAAGCGGCAAAGCCGCGGGAATAGGAACCTCACTTCAGAAGTTTGGCAATCTCGTCTTGGGAGACTTGTTGGTAGCCAGAACCGGGCGTGATGATGGCCAAATCCATGCCGTTGCCGGAGGCCGCATCACGCTGTCCTGATGCATGGAGGGCTCGTGCAGCCAGTTTTAAGGCCTCCGCCTGGGTCATGTTTTCCTTGAATCCGTCTTCCAAGACACCGTACATGTAAGGAGAACCAGAGCCCGTTGCGCAGTAGGCATCGGGAATGGAGCCCCCGGCGGAGTCAATGGAATAGACGTGGCCACCGTCGTCGTCAACACCG
This sequence comes from uncultured euryarchaeote, assembly GCA_937881505.1. Taxonomy (GTDB): domain Archaea; phylum Thermoplasmatota; class Poseidoniia; order Poseidoniales; family Poseidoniaceae; genus Poseidonia. Next base: position 2,025 of record CALGEM010000021.1, on the reverse strand, counting down.
ACGATCAAGAGTTGGACCCAATGAGGGCGCCCGGAGAGGATGTTGGCCGTAAGCGTGGCCGCACCCTTGACGGTCATGGGTTGTTGCCGTCGGAGTTCAAACAACGCCACTTCAGCAGCGAGTGTTCGAGAAAGCGATTGAGCATGGCCCACCAAGCCCGCTGTGGTCAGGGCAAGGTTGTCACCGATTTTGAAGAGCTTCTGAACGCTCTTGTTGGCGATAAAATGCCCCATGGTGGCACGGTGGTCTGCACCAACCACGACACCACCCTTGAAGGTGATTCCAACAGTACTGGTTCCGGTCTTCATAACGGTCTGGTGTTCTTGCATGATAACCTCTCCAACCCGACACTTCTTGAACCTTGGGCATCGGGGGCATGGTCTGTTCTCGTTCCCATGGCGGCGCGTCCTTACAGCTCCGTCAATCAACGCCTCCCCGTGAAAAGAAACGGAGTGTTGAAGAGGCCTCGCAGAACCTCGGAACCTATGCGGCGCCGGCGGCGAAAGGTGAAGGACGAGGCGCAATCCTCACTGGATGCGTTCAGCCAGTCAACCCCATCGGCACAACCACCCTCTGAGCCCCTTGTTCCAGAGATGCCTGACCTTGACCTTCTGGAGGCGGCTGAAGCCAAACTGGGACAGGCAACTGAGCCCGCAACCCCTGAAGCCAGCACCGAAGCAGCAGGGCCTCGGAGTTTCAGCATGCCGAGTTCAAAGCGCACGCCTGCGCAACGAATGCCTCGTGGAAAAGTCACCTATCACAACCTCGAGCAACTCTATCCCGATGCCCCCGTTCCACTTTATGAGGGAGAAATGGTGCTTCACAATTCAACCCTGTTGGATTTGACGGGGTGCGGGACGTTGATGGATTGGGTAGCAGATGGCCACGGCTGCATCGTTGAAATGAAGCGAATGATGAAGCGTAAAACCGAATTCAATCAAGCGATTAGCATGCTCAGTCAATTCGTGGAAGGAGATGTCCAAGGTCAAATCATTCGCATCACCGACACCCGTTTGCTTCTGCTTCCGCAAGGTTGCCGAGGCATCAAAGGCACCGAGATGGAAAGTTTCGCCGTCTCGTCTGATGATTTGACGGATGTGTATGAATGAACGAACAACCCATTGACCTGCCGTGCCCCATCTGCGCTTCATCGGGCAACGTCAACATGATTGCTCACGTTGACGAGATCCCCTACTTTGGCGAACACACGCAGGTTACCATTCTCTGTCATGATTGTGGTTGGCGTCAAACAGATTTCATCCCTGCCGAGGGAAAAAAGGCGGGCGGTTGGTCCATGCTCATCGACACCGAAGAGAAAGTGCGAGCCAGGGTGGTTCGTTCTTCCTCATGCACCGTTTGCATTCCCGAACTTGATTTGGAAGTGAAGCCCGGAAGTAACGCCACCGGTTATGTCTCGAACGTGGAGGGTGTGCTGCATCGATTTCAAGAGATCATCAACATGGTCGAACGGGACCTTTCTCAGCAATTTTTGAACGCAGAAGGTGATGCGAGAGAGGAATTGATGGAGCAAATGGCGACCCTCCAAAACATGACCCTGACCCTAGCAGAATTGGGTGGGCCCGATGCAAATCCCATCACCCTCGTTTTGCTCGACCCCCACGGCCACTCGATGATTCTCCATCCAGACGCAACAGAGCGGGCGTTGACCGAAGAGGAATTGCGAGAACTTCCCGTCGGCCCGGACCCTGCCGTGTTTTCAACCGATGAAGCCGGCGGTTCAGCGTGAGTCTTCAGCGAGGAAATCGTTGACCAAATGGGCCGTTTGATCGCGCATTTCGTGAAGTGAGCCCATCCAATCCGTCGCTCGTTCAATGCAAAGTTGCTTCATCTCACCGGCGAGGAGTTTGCCCGAGCGGAAAGCAGCGTTAACCTCTGCGAGGTAGGCATCGTCCTCCTCAAAGAAGTACATCATGTACTGATAAGCGACATCAATATCCGGATTTCCCCCCAACCGACGATGCTCTTCCACGGTTGGCTGACCTCCTGAAAAGGCTCGCTTAATTT
>CALGEM010000020.1 GCA_937881505.1 uncultured euryarchaeote | reverse complement strand
CCGAACACTTAAGGGCTGATTTCGAACCTCTCCGACAGATGTATCGAGTCCCTGTCTTCGACTACCTCGACCTTGTTCGGGGCGTCACACGGTCGGATTTCAAATTGCAGCACCAGCGAGTGCTGGACGGCTACGTCCTCTTCGAAACCGACTCGGAAATCAAGCGCATTCGACTTCTGGCGGATGCTCACAACAACGATGAGACGCTGCCCTTCATGGATGCGAAGGGCGACAATCTTGTCTGGGAATTGCGTGAGCATCTCAGGAACATGCGCCGTTCCGGAGGTGAAGGCTGGTACTCGGCCCAATGCCCCGCCTGTGCGGAAGCAGGCCAAGACCGCAACATGAACAACCTGCAACTCTCAGCGATGGGCTTCAAGTGTGTTCGTGGTTGCGCTGGAAAGGACGTCATCAAGGCGACAAAGGTTCTCGCTGAACCCGAGGTGGAAGTCGGAGAAATCCAGCCCGGTCAGATGGTGCTTGAGTTGTCTGAAGCCAAGCCCGAGGGTGTCGACGGTGCCCGCCTTGTGCAGCAGACGGACAAGAAGGAGCGATACACGAAGGTCGAGGAAATCGAAGGCTCGATTTGGCTGACGGTGTATCGAAAGACAAGGAACACCGGTGAAATCAAGGAGCAATCGCACCAAATCGACCTCAAGGCTGTGCGCCGGCTGTGGGTGTGGCTTCAGCGTTTCCCGCAGGGGGAACCAGTTCGCTCCGAGCAGATTCGGGCGTATCTTGCCCCCTTCTATGGCTTGTCCTCGGACGTTTGGGCCAGCCACGCTCACCGCTCAGAGTACTTCGAGGCCCACTACTATCCCCTGCTTTGGCTCGAATACAAGCGAGCCATCGTGTACAACCACGACGGGAGTGTTGTTCGTACTGCCGACGAGGTGGAATCATGACGGATTTGGCGAAACTCCGCGCAGGCTACCATGACCCGCAGGCGTCGGACCTCGTTCGGGACTGGTACAGGCTCCAATTGGAGAAGGCGGCGGCCCATTACGCACAGGAGAAGAGAGAACATGAATTGGAACGAGAGAATCGAGAACCTGAAGAGTGAGAGTGGCTACCCAAAGGCCCTGTTCATGGCTGAGGACGGTCGCGTTGTCGGGACGTGGGTGATGGGCAACGATTACCGGGTGAAGAGTGGCTACTACGGAGGCTACCCTGCTGGCTACCTTAAG
>CALGEM010000019.1 GCA_937881505.1 uncultured euryarchaeote | reverse complement strand
GGATAATGGAACCGGAACGGACGACAATACCGACAACAACACCGGAACGGACGATGGAACCGGAACGGACGACAATACCGACAACAACACCGGAACGGACAATGGAACCGGTAATTCTTCGCTCGGTGCTCCGCTCAGCATGGTGGTCTCTGGAGGAAACGGGGATTGCAATGACGGTGACGCCCGGACGCTGTTGGAAGGCAGAGACAATGGTCAAGGCGACGGAACCGCAGATGATGGGGTGTTGGATGACGGTGAAGTGGACAAGCGAACCATCGTTTGCACACGCACCTTGCTTCAGCGCCACTCCGATTTCTACCCTGAAAGCAACACAAGTAATCCCGGATCGATTCTTCAAGCGGTGATTGGCGATATCTTGTTTTTCGACATCGGCACCGCTACAAATCACGGCACCGGTGGGCTCTGGGCACTGAACACGACCAATGGCGCCACTTGGGAGGTCTTTGATGCCGTCCTTACGTACAGCGGTGGAATGGCGAGGGTGGTTGGCAACGACCTGTTCTTTGCGGCTTCTGCCGGAAGCGGAACCGAACTATACGTCCACAACACCATCTCCAACACCACCCAGATCGTGGTGGACTTGGTGGAGTTTTACAGCAGTTATCCGGGCGCCTTCATGCACGAAGTCGTCGGTACGACCTTGTACTTCAACGCCGATTCGGATGGTTACGGAAATGAATTGTTCGCCTACAACACGGTGAATCGCACGTCATGGTTGGTGGCCGACATCAACAGCAACGGAGATGCTAATCCGGGCCAGTACCTCTCGGCAAAGGTTGGAAACATCTTATTGTTCAGTGCCGAGACCGATGACTACGGCATAGAATTGTGGGCTCACAACGCCGCCAATCATACGACCTATCTTGTGAGCGACATCAGAGAGGGAAGCGTAGGGAGTATTCCCGGAGACTCCATGGCCCATGTGATGGGTGATACGTTGTATTTCGATGCAAGTGACGGCAAGATTGGAGCAGAATTGTGGGCTTATGATACCTCGAGCAACACGGTTTGGATGGTGGCGAACATTGACGATCGGGACGGGACGTACGGCAGTGACCCCGGCGGTTCCATGGTCCACAGCATCAATGGTATCCTCTACTTCGACGCTTGGGACCGAACAACGCACAACGGCCTTTGGGCCTATAGTTCACTCAACGGTACAGTTTGGGAATTGACCGTTGATGTTGACCTTCACTACCCTGGCAGCATGACCTCGTGGGTGGGAGGTGACCTCCTCTACTTCACCGGTTCACTTTCACCAGGCTATGGTCTTGACGGGGGTGAATTGTGGGTGTTGGATACGTCTGATTTCTCCATGCGTAGCTTGACCGACATCA
>CALGEM010000018.1 GCA_937881505.1 uncultured euryarchaeote | reverse complement strand
AGGAGCTGACCGAGCGACGCCAGAAGCTGCTCGAGGACAGGATAGAGCTGCAGAAGATGAGGATGTCCTAGCTCATCCTTCTCTGGCGAGCCCCCATGACCAATGGAATCACTGCGAGAGATATCAGCACCCCCAGAATCAGGGAGGCTATCATGGCAGTGAACACCATTGGCATGTCCGTGTCGGCTACTCGATCGAGCAATGCCCCTTCATCAGACTCCGAGATCCCGTCACCGTCGTTGTCCACGCTCCTCACCGGGTCATCCGGGAACGCGTCCTCGGAGTCGGGGTACCCGTCGTTGTCGAAGTCTCCCACATAGGGGTCGGGGTTGTTGCCCGAGGGGTTGTCCCCGTACCCGTCGCCATCCAGGTCGGCCCACTGGGTGCTGTCATCGGGAAAGGCATCGGGGTCAGTCCCGTTGGGGTTGTCGCCCCAGCCGTCTCCGTCCCTGTCGCAGCACTGCGTCGGGTCGTCTGGGAACTTGTCCCCGAACTCCCCGGCTGGGTTGTCCCCGTACCCGTCGCCGTCCGAGTCCGCGGACTGCGAGGCATCCAGCCTGTAGAGGTCCAGATCGTTCACTATCCCGTCGTTGTCGGTGTCGTCCAGGGACGGATCGGGATTCACTCCCTCCGGGTTGTCCCCAAAACCGTCGCTGTCTGCATCCGCCCACTGGGTCGGCTCCATCGGGAATGAATCGAGCTGGTTCACCACTCCGTCGTTGTCCGAGTCGTCCAGGCTGGGGTCCGGGTTCGCCCCGGAGGGGTTGTCCCCATAGCCGTCCTGATCCGAGTCCAGCCACTGCGTGGGCTCTAGGGGAAACGCGTCTAGAGGGTCGTCGACACCGTCACCGTCGCTGTCCCTCGTCCTGTACGGGTCATCTGGCCAGTCATCGTTCAGGTCGGAGACCGTGTCACCGTCGGAGTCCGGGCAGGCAGTAAGGTCGTACGAGCTGTTGCCAGGCTGGTCGGGGCAGTCATCCAGTGCGTCCTCGATACCGTCGTTGTCGTCATCGTCATCCAAGAATCCGCATATCCCGTCCGAATCAGTATCCGTGGGGGTCGAGTTCGAATCTAGGATCAGGGTCATGCAGTCGATCTCTTCCAAGTCGGTCCAACCGTCGTTGTCGTCGTCGGGGTCCGCATTGTCCCCTATCCCGTCCCCGTCGGAGTCGAAGACCTCCAGCGGGTCATCGGGAAACGCGTCCTCGAAGTCCTGGTAGCCATCGTTGTCACCGTCACCCGGGGTGGGGTCGGGATTGGTGCCCAGGGGGTTGTCGCCAAGGCCGTCGTTGTCTGCGTCCAACCACTGCGTCGGGTCGTCCCAATCCCAGTCCGCGTTGTTGCCAGACTGGTTGTCCCCGTAACCGTCGCCGTCGTAGTCGCTCCACTGGGTGGGATCGTCGGGAAACGCGTCCCCGACCTGGTTGACCCTGAACCCGTTGATCGGATGCAGGGTGTAGGAGTAGTTGTCAGGGACATTGTCCCCGTCGGCATCCACCCACTGTGCCGGGTCGCTGGTGTCCCAGTCAGGGTCGTTGCCAGACTGGTTGTCCCCGTACCCGTCGCCGTCGTAGTCGCTCCACTGCGTGGCATCGTACGGAAACGCGTCCCCGGACTGCCCCTCCCTGAGGCCAGAGCTCTCGTTCAGCGAGAAGGTGTAGTTGTCCCCCCACCCGTCCCCGTCCGAGTCGCTCCACTGGGTGGGGTCGTTGGGGAACTGGTCCGGGGTGTTCCCTGACGGGTTGTCCCCGTACCCGTCCCCATCGTAGTCGCTCCACTGCGAAGGGTCCTCCGGGAGATCGTCACCGTTGTTGCCGTACTGGTTGTCCCCGTAACCGTCGCCGTCGTAGTCGCTCCACTGCGTGGGGTCGTCTGGAAACGCGTCAGCCATGAAACCGCTTGGGTTGTCCCCGTACCCGTCCCCGTCCGAGTCGCTCCACTGCGTCGGCTCCCATGGGAACGCATCTACGGAGTTGTTGTACCCGTCGTTGTCGCTGTCGTCGAGGAACGGGTCGGGGTAGTTGCCAGACTGGTTGTCCCCGTACCCGTCCCCGTCCCCGTCCTCCCACTGCGTGGCGTCGTAAGGGAACGCGTCCACCGTGTTGTTGTACCCGTCGTTGTCGGTGTCATCGGGGTAAGGATCCGCGTTGGTGCCGCTGGTGTTGTCCCCCAGCCCGTCCCCGTCCGCGTCCAACCACTGGGTCGGGTTCCACGGGAAAACGTCCTCCGTGTTGTTGTACCCGTCGTTGTCCGAGTCGAACAGGTAGGGATCGGGGTTGTAGCCGCTTGCGTTGTCCCCGAGACCGTCGTTGTCGGCATCCGAGTACTGGGTCGAGTCATATGGGAAACCGTCCCCCTCCTCCGAGCAGGACATCGTTTCGTTGCTCCAATCGCAGGAGTAGTTGTCCCCCCAGCCGTCCCCGTCAAGGTCGGACCACTGCGATGCGTCTAGTGGGAACGCATCGCCGTTCTGGTCCCTCAGCATGGTCGAAGCGTTCAGCGTCCAGGAGTAGTTGTCCCCCCAGCCGTCCCCGTCCGTGTCGTTCCACTGGGTTCCGTCGGACGGGAAGGCGTCCACGATGCCATCACCTTGGTCGGTGGTGTTGTAGCCGTCGTTGTCTTCATCGATGTCAGCGAACCAGTAGTAGACACCTTCGTCGTTTCGACCGTGGGCCGTGACGATGTGAGTCGCATCTGGGCTCCATGCAACACCGTACATCGTACCGCACTGGTTGTTATTTCCGGAGGTGCAGCCGCCGGGACGAGGGCCACTGAAGGAATCGACTTGGACGCCGGTGTTGGAATGGTACACCCTCGCCGTGGCACCGTCAGCTTGGTACCAGTACATGGCTGAAATCACTTGCGAACTGTCAGCAGAGAAGGTGGTTGAGGCGCAGGAGGTGGTGGTCGTCTTCTGCCAGATTCGGCTCCATGCACCGTTGGCGTATTGATACATGTCAAAGCTGGCTGAGGAGCCTTCCCAACCACCGCACATCGAAATGTAATTTCCATCCGGTGACCATGCGACCGCATTGACCGCTGCTGGAGGGTTGGTGAACGTCCATGTGGTCGCTCGTGATGTCGTGTTGACGATGTAGATCTCCCCGTTTCCGGCCATGGCGATGTATTGACCGTCGGGTGAATGAGCGAGGTCGTAGAAGCGGTCCTCACCGTTCGGATTGACGGCGTACAGTTCCGTGCCCGTTTGCACGTCGATAACGGTCACTTCGCCGTTGGTTCCGCTGTTTCCAGAGCGGCCGATGGCCACGGCAACTGTGGAGCTGTCCGGCGAGAATTCAACGGCGTTGACCTGGTCTCCTCCTCCGACGTCAACGCTGATGCTGCCGTGGAGTGAGGAGAGGTTGCTGCTGTGGAAAATTTCGATGCTGTCATCGTCACGGGCTGCGGCAACATAGTCGCCATCTGGCGACCAATCGACATCGTTGACGTTGGTGCCCGTGTTATCTGAGCGGACGTTCGTCCACGTGCTGGCGTTCCAAATACGGACGAAATCGTCTTCCGAGCCGGTGACGATGAATTCACCGTCCGGAGAATACGCCACGCCGTAGTAGTCGTTGCTGGAACTCGTGGTGAACTCGTTTTGATAGTTCGGATTGCTGATGGCCCATTCATCGTTGAAATCGGACGTGCCGTCGCCGTCTCGGTCGGGGCATCCGTCCTTGTCCACCGTCGAAGTGCCCGAGGACCACGGGCAATCATCAGCGCTGTCAAGGACGCCGTCGCCGTCTGAATCAGCGGCTTGTGCAGCCAGGCTCGTGACGGAGAGGAGGAAGAGGAAAGCGAGGAGGAAGGCGCCGTGTTTTGACGAGTTCTTGCCGCCCGCGGAGAGAACCATGAAACTCGCAGACTTGTCAATATAAAGGGGTTTTTGCTAGAATGCTCAAACAACAACGACCATCGAACACGAAGTTTTGAACAGATGGAGAGTTTAGCCAAAGCCATGGCGGGGGACATTCCAAAGGTGAATGTCGCCGCCAAAGACCGCATCCTCCTTCATTTGCTCGCCAACGACGAATGGGCCGACCGCTACATGGTTCCAGCCTCCATGACACGGCCCGGTATCGCCGAAGCCTGCGCTCAACACCCACCCAATGTGAGTCGTACGATGCGCGATTTGCTGAAGGCCATGCTGGTGGAGGAACACACCCGCGCCGTTCAGGGCGATGAACGCCGCCAAAAAACATGGCAGTTGACCGAAGAAGGCCGCTTGCAAGCCACGCAGCGTCAAGCGACGCTCGAGGAGACAAAGGTCCTGCTTCGCAACATGGAGGGCGAACTCCTTGAGGTCAAAGCCGCCGAGGCTCCATCGCTGCTTGAGACGGAACTGAGCCTGCTTCAAATTCTGCTTCACGCACAGCACGAGGGCGTGCTGACCTACGGCGATATTCGCTTTGGCAGCATCCGGAAGACATCGGAGCCTGACGGCTTGCCAAAACCCGGTCGCTTGACGCCACTGGTCGGTGTTCACGCCACGTATGCCAACCAACCACCAACGACGCGCCCCGTTTACGGGCGAGACGGTGAACTGAAAACCCTGAACGATTGGTTCGCCGACCGCCACCCCTGCATGGTGGTGCACGGCATTGCGGGCATCGGAAAATCAACCCTCATCGCCCACTGGCTGCAGAAGCATATGGAAAACGACCCGCACCTCTCCGTTTGCTGGTACACCTGCCAACCGTGGGATCGCGCGCTTGGCCTTGCCACGAGTTTGCTCCACCGCTTTGGCATTGACGAATCCCACGACCCCTACCGAATCATCGAAACTTTACCGTTGACGCCCGGCGCTGATATGGACGTGGATGCATGGCGCCGCAGGCTGATGGCCTACATGACGGACGCCAACACCATTCGAGAGCGTTTCAAAGACAGCGTTGGCGGTCCGCCGCCCTACTGGCTCATCGTGCTCGACGACGTGCACTACATCAGCGAGAAGGCCAGCCACTTGCTGGGCTCCTTGCTCCAACTGGCTCAAAAAGGACCGCTGCGCGTCCTGCTTGTCTCCAGAACTGAACTCAGCGTTTACGACCGAAGAGATGTTCACATCCGAGACAATGTTCGTGAGTTGGCTCTCAAAGGGTTGAGTCTCGAAGCCACCGAAGCGTGGCTCTCGTCATTGGAGAGCGAGGATTCGCCTCCTGCAAAAGACGTCCACGCAGCGACCGGCGGCCACCCGCTGGCAATGGAGTTACTCGAATTGTACGGCCAACCAACGCACAAGGATTGGCTCCGCTTCCTCGACGAGGAAATCCTCCTTCGTCTTCCGGACCAAGAAAAGGAGTTGCTGGCCACCTTGGCCGTCGCCGATGCACCGGTACCGTGGGAAACGCTGGCTGCAGGCGTGGGGTGGAACGGGACACCACCTGAAAACTTGCTCAAGCACGGGCTGTTGCTTGAACTCGAAGAGGGGATGTGGCTTCACGAGGCGTTACGCGAACGCTTGCGTAGAGATGTTGGTGAAGCCAGCGAAGTACGAAAGAATCGTCTCGCCTGATTCAGAAATCGTCAGCCGTCATGACTTCGTCAATCCATGCGAGCAACTTGGCCTTGGGCATGCTGCCCGTCTTTTGGGAAACAACGTTGCCGTTTCGGTACATGAAGAGCGCAGGGATGCTTCGCACACCGAGCTGAGCGGCGGTAGCGGTGTTTTGTTCGGTGTCGACCTTGGCGACGAGAATCTCTCGCTCCTCAGCCACTGCGGCCAGAACGGGAGCAATGGCCTTGCAGGGGGCGCACCAGGGCGCCCAAAAGTCAACGATGACCCACTCGGTTTCGTTGACGGTGTCATTGAATTCGCTGTCGCTGATGTTCCTTACTTCACCCATGGGGTTCACCTAACTCACGGTCGGGAAGGGGCATTATAGGCGTTTGCGCCCGTTTTTTTGGTCAGGTAACATGGCAAGTCTCTTCAAATGGCGACCGCTGGAACGGCATGAGGGATGACATGATCATTGCACCCAGCGTCCTGACGGCCAACCTCGCCGACCTGTCGACCGACTGCAAAGAAGCGTTGGAAGCAGGTCTTGATTGGCTTCACCTCGACGTGATGGACGGCAACTTCGTGCCCAACCTGACCTTTGGCCCCCCGGTCATCCGAAGCCTCCGCAAAGCCCTCGGGCCCGATGCTGTGTTCGACGCTCACCTCATGATCGAAAACGCTGAAGCCTGTTTTCAGGACTACATCGATGCGGGGTGCAATCACCTCTCCGTTCATGTCGAGGCTGTGAAGCATCTTCACCGCTTGCTCGGTGCAATCCGTGAGGGCGGCGCTACAGCGGGCATCGTGCTCAACCCCGCCACGCCCGTTGAAGCAGCGCTTGAGGTGTTGAGCGAAGTGGATTTGGTGCTCATCATGAGCGTCAATCCCGGCTTCGGCGGACAATCCTTCATTCCAAACGTTGAGAGCAAAATTCGACGACTCGCCGAGGCCATCGAAGCACAAGTTGCGGCCGGCGGCCGCCCCGTGCAAATCCAAGTCGACGGTGGCGTGAAAGCCCACAACATCGCCATGCTGCGAGACTGGGGCGTCACCAATTGCGTGGTTGGCTCCGGCCTGTTCAACGACCGCGCCAACGTCGCTGACAATCTCGCAGAAATTCATCAAGCGCTCAGTTGAGGAGGGGTTTCCATCCAAATCCTCGTGGTGAGTTTACTCTACCCGGTGCCGCTCAATCCCACACGGGGCGTCTTCGTTGAAGACCATGTTCTGCTGCTTAAGGAAATGGGGCATGATGTGAAAGTGGTCAACCCGCTTCCTCGGATGCCAAAATACGCTGAGGCACGGCGGTCGACCATGATGGGTGTCTCCAAAGCCCCGCGCGCTTGGAAACACCAAGAAGTAGACATCCTGGTGCCTCGTTTCTTCGCCCTGCCCGACCACCCCTACCCGAGATTGACCGCCAGCAGCATCGCCCGTCGAGCAGGATGGGTGGAGAAGAACCTCGGCTCCTGGCGCCCTGACATCATCATCTGCCACACCTTGTGGCCGGTGGCTGGTCTGGCCGAGCGCCTCGCCCGGCGGTGGAGTTGCCCGTGGGTGGGGGTCGTTCACGGCCACGATTTCGATGTCGGTTTGGCCCTCAAAGGCGTGGGCGGCCGCATTGAAGATTCCGCATCAGCATGCGCTGCTTTGGTCTGTGCGTCTCAACGATTGGCAGAGATGGCCAACAACCTCGCCAACCCGCCTCAGTGCGTGGAAACCATCCCGTGCGTGACGGCCATCGACAAGGAATGGAGGCGACCGGTCGCCCCGATGAAGAAAGCATGGCAAAAAGAGCCCATCGATATCCTGTTTCCAGCTGACCCGCGTCGTCCGGAAAAGCGGCACCTCTTGGCACTCCAAACTGGAGAGGTGTTGGAGGCACGCGGCTGGATGGTGGGCATCACATCGCTGCGCCACCAACCCAGAAACATCGTGTATGACCGAATGTTGACCGCAGACGTGACCCTCATCACCTCCAAGCGTGAAGCTGGGCCTCTGGTGGCGAGAGAATCACTTCTCTGCGGCACGCCCGTGGTCAGCGTTGATGTGGGCGAAGTCGCTCGCTACCTGCCCTCCTCGTGGGTGCGAGCAGAAGACCCCGAGGAACTGGCCGACGGCATTGAAGCGGCCCTACGAACGGGTTGGAGGGAAGAAGAATCGGTGGAAGAACGCCTGCGCTTCGCGTCGGCCGAAACGGTCACTCAAGCGTGGAGCGAACTGCTCGCCAGCCTTGTTTCGTGAACAAAAACAGGGGCAAGCCCAGCAACCACCAAAAGGACTGCATGGCCAGGCCGGCAACGATAAATCCCGTGCAAAGCAGAACCAATGCCCATTCATCTTGGCGCGCGCGAACCGTTGGCATCTCGCCGCTCATCCACCACGAGAGCACCAAAAGCACCCCCGCCGAAAGGCTGCTTGCGACGGCTGCTGCGTACAATTTCGCGCCGTTCTCCTCTGGTCCATTCAGCACCAGCCCTGCACCCAAAACCACAGCGGCGAGCAAAACCAGGAGGATGAAGAGCGTGAAGCGCCAAGGCCGGTGGCCGGCCATCAAACTGGCATAGGTCGGCGTGGCCAACAACGTGAAGCCCCATCCTGCCAGTAGGACGGTGAAGAGGTCGACAGCGGAAGCCCCGTGGGTACCATCGAGGTAAGCGGCAGGGAAGGCGATTGGCGCAAGAACATGCACGACGAGATAGCCACCAAACAAGCCGTAAGGCAGCAATCCAAAGCACATGTCTGTGGCGTGGTGAAACTCTCTGCGATACTCGGTGGGGTTGTCGCGCGCCCGACCGAACACCGGTAGAAGGGCAGAGCGAATGGCGGCCGGTACCACGAGCCCCGCCAACCAAACGAGTTGTGCCACGTGGAACACGGCTCCAAGCGTCGCTCCCCCCGATGCGGCGACCATGAATTTCTCAATACGCACCACGTAGGGAAGAATCCCCAGGGTGATGGCGAAAGGCAACGCCGAGAGCAAGAGCGCCTTCGATGACGACCAGCTCGCCCCAAGGTCGCTCCAAGATGCCGAGGTTTGAGCCTTGGGTGCGGTGCGCATCAACCAGAAAAGCGCCAGGAGCCATCCGGCGGTCGCTCCGAGCAGAAAAGCCGCCGTGTAGGCCGTTGGGGAGGTGGAGCCTTGCGAGGCCAAGACAGCATAGGCGGCCACCGTCAAGCCGCGCTCAACCACCTTCGTCATCGCTTCAAGGCGGGCCTCACCCAACACCCGAAGCCCCGAACGAGGGGCATAGGATGCGACATGAACCAGCGCTACCAACCCGGCCAAAACCAGCAGCGTGGTTGGCGCACCGATGTTGAGCCAGTCTTCCGGGCGGGCGAGGACGGCAAGCAAAACGAAAGGGATGGCCGCGAGCGCTTGCCACCGATAGGTGCGCCAAACGGCCGGGCTGACCATGCCGGGGGCTTTCGTGCCGTCCCGAGCGATGAGCGTCGGCAAACCCAGGTCGACAATCAAGAACAACGAGGCGTAAAGGTCGATGGCGAGCACCATCCAACCGTATTGCTCTTCCAGAAGGGCGTGGGTCAGGAAAATTTGGCCGATGAAGGCCAAAGCGACCGCCAACAGGTCGGCGCTGACCAACCACGAAGCGTCCCGCCCACTGGATGGGGTGCGGTGGACGCCCTCGCTCATGAGACGGGGGAGTTGTCCGGACTTTCAAGCACTTCCGCCCATCTTAGGCAACCTCATCCTCTTCCACGCCCCACGCCCAAAGACTGACCTTCCCCTTTGGACCCTGCTGGGAACCAATGCGGTGAACGAAAGGTGACTTGCGAAGGGCCCGCTGCAGAATGTGAGCGCGCACATCGCGACCTTCTGCGGTCAATGCGTCAATGATTTGGGGCGTGCTGGCCGGACCGTTGGTTCGCAGCCAACCAACAATCCACTCCGCTTGTTCGCGGTTGGCCTTCCGCTCATCACTCCAACGGGACGGTCGAGCCATGTGGCAGAATCCAGTCAACGGATGATGAAGATTTGTCAATCCTCATCGTCGAATTTGAGGTCCCGTGCACGCTGCATAGCATCGTCATCGGTGAACCAAAAGGTCGGCGTTGGGCCGAGGTCCTTGTCCCATCGCTGGACAGCGCGGGCAAACATCTCGCCCTCAGCGTTTTCTTTGCACCACTTGAGGAACCATTCGGCTTGTGCCTGCATGTCCTCATCCCCTTCGGATTGGCGACGAAGCATTTCAGCTTGGAGAGCGGTAATGAGCATCCAGTTTGGTGTCATGGCGTAAGTGACGTAGGGGTTTCGTTCAGCGGCCACCTGCGTCCATTCCGTCCACAACGAGAAGACCTGGTCGTAGAGATAGCCGATGGTCAAGACACCGAACATGACCGTCAGGAAGATGGCCAGCAGACCGAAGTAAGTCGCAGGGATGCCAACGAAGGAGTCGTTGAAACAAAGCGACTCGTTGCACGAGGCTTCGAATCGCCATCGTACATAGGGCCACACGAGCAACGTGATGGTCGTGCCCCACAACAGGAGACCAACGACCGCTTGGGATTGCTGCATCCGCCAGTACTGACGCATGGCCCACTTGCGAAACACGGAGGGAGGGTTTGATTCAGACATGCGAACACCACCACGAGAAAATGCTCACTTAACAAGCCAACCCCTTACGGCCACCTCTGCAAGCCGTTTCATTTGGGGCCGTTCAATCGCCGTTGATGTAAGCCAACACGTCCTGCATGACCTGAGCGATGACGCGGATGTTCTCCTCGGTCAAGTGAGGCTGAAGGGAGAGGTCGCAAGCGAATTCGATGTTGGCGATGGTGTCCTTGAGTTCGTCCTTGTGGGCTTCAATGTACTCCCACTGGCGGAAGTCGCGAGCGTTGCGCTTGGCACCAAAAATTTGCATTGGAACCCCTTCCTGCTTCATGACATCAATGAAACGGTCGGCATCATCGCGGGACAGACCCACAAGATGGAACTGCATGGTGTCGCAGAAACTGTCCACTTGAGGGAGCGGCATCGGAATCTCGATGTTGGGGTGGTCGTTGATGAGCGAATGAAGCAGATTCCAATTTCGGACGTGGATGTCCTTGATGACCGGCAATCTGGCGATTTGAGGCGTCAGCATGGCCGCAGTGACCTCTTGCATGCGCATGGAATAGCCGGGGATCTGATTTTGCAACATGTCCATCATGTCGTGGTCGAGGTCGAAGTGTTTCAACCACAAGCGCTCATATGAGCCGGCG
>CALGEM010000017.1 GCA_937881505.1 uncultured euryarchaeote | reverse complement strand
ATGCGACCGGCCACCAATGCATCATCTCCTTTGTAGAGCGGACCGTTGAGGGTGATGAGGGTCAAGATGGCTGGGGTTTGGAGCACGAGTTGCCCAAAAGCGAACGGGCCGCGCCAAAAGGGGACGTACAAGCACACCAGAGCGCCCATCAACACCACATAAGCGGCCATTCGAACCTTCTCTTTTCCATAGGTCATGGGTAGGGTTTGGCGGCTGCCTTCATCAGCTTCCATGTCCATGCAATCCTTGACCATTTCACGGGCCAAGTTGGTCAGGAAAACCACGCCGAAAATCCACCACACCACTGGAGCGGTGACGCCACCAACACCTGAGGCACCGTAGAGAATGACGGCCGCCACCAACAATGAGATGACGATGTTGCCGGATAACCCACGGTTTTTCGTGGCGGGACCGTGGTCGTAGGTGACCATCAAAACCACCGCCAAGATGTAGATCAGAATGGTAGGTAAGTAAACGCCAACTTCAGGTTCAACCGCCAACAACCCTCCGATATGACTGAATACGCTCAGCGCCCAAAGAAGTGAGGTGAACCCTTGGGCTTGTTGAAGGGTCAGACGCTCCGAGGGCAGCGGTCGTTGTGGATGGGCAGTGCGGTCGATATCGGCGTCTTTGATGTCGTTCATCGCGTTGCCAGCACCGGTGAAGAACACCACGGCCAACGTATGGAGGGCGACAGCGAGCCATGGAAAGGCCTGTTGGGCGTCCATCAAGACGAAGTAGGCACCCAATGGAACCGTGGCACCGGCGAGAACCAAGTTCTTGGGGCGCATCAACTCCAGATAGGCGCCTGCACGACCTGCCATGGTGGAGGCGAGGCGCCGTCAATTCTTGATTCCTTTCGCTCAAGCGGTGGCCATGGACCAAACACAGACACGCATTCGAAAACCTCCGATGTCCGTGCCTTCGTCAAAACCCACCTTGACAAAACGTCGGTCTCGTGCAAGGACATTGCCAAGCTGGTTCATGGTGGCGCCCCAGCGGAAGCGTCGGTTGACGTGGTCGAGAATGGCGGTGGTGTTGGCTTCTCCGACTTCCGTAAGGAAGGAGAGGATCTCGCCACGAAGACGTTGGGTGCGGCT
>CALGEM010000016.1 GCA_937881505.1 uncultured euryarchaeote | reverse complement strand
TTTCCAATGCGAAGTTTAGACAAAGCAACAGATGATGAGGAAATCGCACATTTCGTTGCCGAGACAACAGCACATGGTCGCCAATTTATTGCACAACCAAAGTTGGATGGTAGTGCCCTTAGTTTGGAATACCGACGAGGTAGGTTGGTCCGTGCAGCGACCCGAGGAAGCGGAGAGCGAGGAGAAGATGTCACCCGAAACGCTCGCAAAATCGCCAACGTACCTCACACGCTTCCCTTGCCCGTCGATGTTCATGTTCGAGGCGAAGTCGTGATGCCGCTTGCCGTTTTTGAGGCAAAATACAGGGATGTATCGCCCAATCCTCGCAACCTCGCCGCTGGCGCTCTGCGACAGAAGCATGCCGACGGGAAAGCCGATGCATCGGATCTTGTGTTCCAAGCCTACGATGCCCAGGTTCCTCTTGGCGACCACCGCCATCCTGATAGCGACCCCGTCCCAAACATGGACAACGATACCGACATGCTGGTGTGGATGGAAGACCAACTCGGTATTGTGCCTGCACCGTGGGAACTCCACGACGGGGATTCTCCCTCCAAGGCCGCCCAACTTCTCGACGAAGCGACCGTTGCATGGACGGACAAACGCAGTGGCTACGCGTTCGAAATCGATGGAGTGGTGTTCAAACTGGACAACCTTGCTCAGCGCGAGCAATTGGGCATGACCGCCCACCACCCTCGCTGGGCATTGGCGTGGAAATTTCCGCCCGAAGAAGCGCACTCGGTGCTTTTGGATGTGGAATGGCAAACGGGCCGGACGGGGAACATCACGCCGGTCGCTCGCATTGCTCCGCAGCGAGTAGGCGGTGTAACCGTTGAGAACACCACCTTGCACAACGTGGGCGAAGTTGACCGCTTGGGGATCAACATTGGTGACAAGGTACTCATCGTTCGCCGAGGCGATGTCATTCCCAAAATCGAACAAGCGTTAGGGCCGGCCACTCAAGACGATCTCAACGGCCGCTTCCACGCCGATGGTGAAGCGTTCACGGGCATCTTGCCGCCCTCCGCCCCTATTCCCACACCAACCGCTTGCCCTGCCTGCCTCGGGACGGTGGAGGTGGAAGGGGCCTTTCTCAAGTGCATGAACCTCTTTTGCGAGGCCCGTACCAGTCGCTCGGTGCTGTACTGGTGCCGCGCCTTGGAACTTGACGGCGTGGGTGAGAAACTTGTTGACCAGTTGCTGGATGCTGGCACCATCCGCTCGTGCGCCGATCTGTACCGGCTCTCCATGGACGACCTTCTGAAGTTGGAACGCATGGGTGAAAAGTCAGCGACGAACGTGCTGCGTGAAGTGGACAAGGCCCGAACCATGTCGCTTGGGAAATTCCTCCACGCTCTCGGTCTGCCGGGCATTGGCCCGGAATTGGCTTCCGCCATGGCCTCAACAATTGGCGACGCTCAAGGGATGCTCGCATGGTTGGACGATGCTCATGCTCAACCTGGCGATGAGCGGTTCGGTCCCGAATATGATGATACGGGTAAGCCCTACGGCCACAACCAAGCCCTCCGTCAAGTGCTCGACCTTGACGGCGTGGGTGAAATCGTGGCTCTCCAGTTCCGAGATGGGCTCCACGTGCGACGAAACCTCGTGGAAGACCTGGTCAGCCTCCTCACCATCGAAAAAGAAGTTGTCAAATCGGTTGCTGGACCATTTGTTGGCATGACCTTCTGCGTGACGGGAACGTTGTCAACCCCTCGAAAGGACGTTCAACAACGCATCATCGATGCTGGCGGAAAGGTGGTGGGCAGCGTATCAGCCAAACTCAGCGTACTGGTCGCTGGAGAAAAGGCAGGGTCGAAATTGACCAAAGCCACCGACCTCGGCGTGGTGGTGTGGTCGGAGGAAGATCTCAACGCTCAACTTGGGGGGGCATCGGAAGAAGGAGCACCTGCCGTGGAAGAAGAACAACCCACAACGAACGGGCAATCTTCGCTTTCTGATTTCCTTGGCTGATCAGCCATAGAGCATGGCGTTTGACGACGGGCTGCCCTTTTCCGACCCGCCTGCCGATTCCATCAAGGCGGAAATTTGGGCCTCCAACATCTCCGCTTCTGCCAGCAAAGGCTCTTGCGGGAGGTCGATGGTGGGCAAGAGGATGTTCAGTCGCTCAATCAGCGCGGCAGCGGCTCGTGCGTCCGGCCAACGGGGGTCGGCTTCCACCATGATGGACATCGTACCGAGGCCCCGGCGAGAAGCTTCACTGAGAATGCCGGCGTTCATGCCGCGAATAACACCCGTTTCCAACAAGGGGATGTTCATCTCCTTCAGCATTTTTCGAACCGTTTCGTTGCAGCCGATGCCGACGACATCAATCTCGTCGGTGTCTTCGTACTCAACCACGGGGTCCACGCCGTCCATGCCACTCTTCATGCCTGCTTTGGCAAAGGCATCAACGACGACACCCGCCAAGACTTGGTGTTCCTTTGACCACTCAAAGAGCGCCCAGACAATCTTGTGGACCAGCGACTCTGGCACCACCATCTCACTCATGAGCAGGATGACTTGGTCGCACCCCTCAATGGTGCACTGAGGCTTGCCGGCATAAGCGCGAATGGGAGGAAGCGGAACACCTTCGTTGATCATGGCAAGGGCTGGCAAACGTTCGTCGACCAGGCCACCCACGAACTCAAGGTCAAGATGGTCAATGAGGTAGTGAGCCACGATACTGGAGACCATACCGACGCTTGGGAAGCAGGCGATGACCATGGCATTCTCATTCTCAATGGAAGCGTTGATTCGCAGACTGGGGCTATCCATGAAGCAGGGTGGGGCCCGCTGCCCTTCAACACTTTCCCCGTTTGGTCACCAAACCTTCATCATCAACGACGCTCACCTCAAGGCATGGATGAGGGCGCACCTGAGACCCAACGAGCGCACCAACTCTCACCCTCTGCTTGGAATCGCTACGAGACATGCCCTCGGATGTACTGGCTGAGCCGTCAACGGCTGCCACGCAAAGCGGGCATGGCCGCTTCCTTGGGGACCGCCGTGCACGCTTCGATTGAGGATTTACTCAACATGGACTTGGCGGGCAGGGACGACGGAGAAGCCGGGTGGCTTCCGCTTCAGGGCGAGCGTTTTCTCAAAGCACGATGGGACGAGGAAAAGGCGGTCTTCATGGCCACGCCCCGGCGACCTGATTGGAAGGATGCAAAATGGAGCGAAGCCAAGAAACAACAGCGCGGGGGCATCGTCTTGCTTTTGGACCATATTGGAGCGAAGCACCTCAACCACGAACAGGTGACCATCGCCCTGTGGCGCCACCTCCAATCGCTGACCATCGCCGTTGAGGGTGAACTCAAAACCAGCGACGGCCGCCTGATGGGGCGCCTTGACCTCCTGTTTGCGGATGTGGACGATGCGGGTGAAATGCAAGGTTGGTTGGTGGCCGACCTGAAGACCGGAAACGCCCCCACCAAGGAACTCAAGCCCGAGGTCAACCGCCAACTTCGGATGTACCGAGACATTCTCCTTGCCAACAACCCGGCCGCACCCCCCGTTCGCACCGAAGGATGGTACACCAAGACAGCGTCCAAATGGGCCGCTGAAGGCGAGAGCGTTCTCGAGCAGGCTTACGCTGCTTGGGAAGCGACCCAACCAACCACCATGCCCATGGCGCCAACCCCCGGCCCAGACAGTTGCGGTGGCTTTTGCGATTGGAAAGCCTGGTGCCCGCACTGGTGGACCTGGCGTCAAGCATCGGGCACATTGCATCAGGGTGATTTCTGTGATGCTGTTGTGCTCCTCCATCGCTACGAGACCTCATCGGGCGCTGCGGTGTTGGAACTCTGTGAACCGCTTGATGAGAGCGGCCGCGCCATCCCGACGGGCCATCAAATCTCAGCGCGGTTTGACGGGCGCGGCAAAGAAGTCCTCGAAGACCTTCAATCGTCGGGCCACCAAGGCCCGATGTTCCTTGGCTCGGTCATGACGGGGCGCGGCACATGGCGGATTGGGCCGTGGTGCGATGTCCTTCCGTGGTCGCCCATGCCCGACGATGTGCCGTACGAACGACCCTCATCATGAGCGAAGATGCTCTTTGATACGCTGCTTGGTCGCATCGCAATCCAATCCATTGGAGGAAAGAAGCCAGCCGATGTAGGACGGGTCGTTGGCCTGAACTTCGGAAAGGTAGCGACCACGGTGCCGTCCAAAGGCAAGAACAAGCTCTCCACCGTCCTCCCGAATCTTTCCCATAGCGTCAACCGGCTCCAAGTCATCAAGTCCGCGTCCTAACGCCGAAGCATCTTGGGGCCTGTCGCCGTGGGCAATCCATCGTTCGAGTTCTGGTAGCGACCGTCGGAAGGCTGCGGCATGTTCAACGGAAAGTCGCCAAAACAACAGCATGGTCGCCGCTGCATCGGCCGCAGCCGTGTGCGCCGCCTCAAGGCGAATGCCGTGGCGTTGGCAGAGAGCACCGAGGTTGTGGGGCCGAGGAAGGCGAAGTCGGCGGACCAACTCCAACGTGTCCATGATGGCCTTGGGTTGAGGAGGGAGGCGGCCGAGGCGCAGGAATTCCGTTTTCAGCATGGCGTAGTCAAAACTTCGCACATTATGGCCCACAAGGATGGCGCCTTCGATGAACTCAGCCAGCTCATCAGCAACTTCCGCCAGTGTGGGTTTGTCGCGGACATCTACGTCGTAAATGCCGTGAATTTGACTGGCGTCGTATGGAATACGAACGCCAGGTTTCACAATTTGTTCTCGGTTGACCGGCGTACCGTCCTCCAGCGTCCCGATGAGTGCGAATTGGACGATGCGGTCGTTGTTGGTTGAAACACCGGTGGTCTCCAAATCGAAGGCCAACACCTTCTCGCCCACGAAAAGGTCCTGTGCCATGGTCAATTAGCGGCAGGCACCCCCTTTGAACATCACTCTCAAACACCATGACGATATCAGCACCGCTATGGGCATACGGGATTGGTTCAAATCGGGCTCATCGGACAAAAAATCAGAGGATACTGAAGCGTCAGCGCTGGAAGAAGAGGCGCAACAAAAAGAGGCCTTTGCAGAACTCCAAGATGCGAAAACTGGCGAAGCACTTTCGTTATTTGACGAGGAAGAAACACCTCAGCAAGAGGAGGTGATGGTCGCTGCACCCTACGATGCAGGCGATGCTTCATTGGAGGATTTACTGGCCGAAGAGGACGAGAGTTTCACCCATGTGGATGAAGTGGATGTCGTCGATGTTGCTTCCCTTGACGACCCTTACCTGAAAGCCAGCATTGAAGGCGACGTTCCTGAAGCGGTGGTCTTTGATGAGGATGAAAACTCCCCTTCTGTTTAATCCGGACTCCCGAACCATTAGAAAGGGTGAGGTCGGCCTTGTCTCTATGATGGGCAGGCGAAGGGAGCGAATCTTCGCTTTGGTCATGGTGCAAACGTTGCTCATGAGCCTCTTGGCGGGCTGCACCGGCGCTCTGGACACCACCGTGGATCCACGGGCAACCCTCGAAGCCTACCCTACCTTGATTCAAGAAGGTGAAATGGTAACCCTCGACGCTAGAGCATCTTCACCGGTTGAAGGCGTCATTACGAACTATGCTTGGGATTTTGGTGATGGAACGACGGCCGAAACGATCGTCGGCTTCACCTCCCACACCTACCTCTCCTTCGGCCAGTACACGGTTCGCATCACGGTCACCAATGACCAAGGCGGTACGGATGACGCCATCGCCACCATCATCGTGAACGGCGCCCCAAGCATCAACATCACCATGCCCGATTCCGTTCGTGCAGGCGATGCTGCTCTGTTGGACGCCAGCGCTTCTTTTGACCCAGAGGGCGACGAACTCACCTTCAGTTGGGACTTGAACACGGCCGAAGACAGCGATGGCGATGGTGATACTCGCAACGATGCTGACGCCACCACCCCTACGGTCTTGCTCGACACCTCGGCTTCTGGGATCATCAACGGCGTCCTGCGAGTGGATGACGCCGCAGGAGCGTTCGCAATCGAACCCTTTGAAGTGAACGTGACCACCCGCACCTTCCAAGTGACGTGGATCACCGAGACGTACGAGATGTCGTGGGATGAATACCTCGACCAAGGCGAGACGTGGTCGGGCAACATGACGCCTGGCGAAGTTGGGCGCGTAATGTCGTTCAATGCCGTGTTGGAGTTGGACCAAGATGTTGCGCCGCCACATGACAATTTCACCCTGGCCCTTCACATCGTTGAAGACAGTTACAAGCGAAGTGTCGCTACCGAACCTGGCAACTACTCCACCAATGAACCCGCACGAGCGGAGATGGCCGACGACGAGATGAACGTTCGCGGTGAAGACGGCATGTACACCTCAGATTCAGCTGAAGCCTTGCTGAAAATGTTGCTCCGTTCACGAGACAGCGGTCAAGGGCAGGGTCCTTGGGTGTGGTCGGTGATCGCTCAACAATCAGATCCTGACGCCTTTATCGGTGAAATTGACCCCGACCCAGGAAACGATTGGACCTTGACGGTGGAAGTCATTGTCATGCGACCTTCACTGACCGAGGTCGCCATCGGCTCCACCAGCGAATGAAAGCGAAAGGGGTATGAAGCGGGGCCGTTTGGCAAGGATTGGTTACGATGGTGGACACGGTAGAAATTGGACGCGTTACCCTTCGAGACACGGTGTCGCTTGACCTCTCGGTTTGGATGCATCACCCCGATGATTGGGACTTCCGCCCGACCTTGAGTTATGCCGGAAACACCCTGACCATCACCTGCGCCAACGAGGGCACAACCCTCGCCAGCGTTGACCTCGACGACGAGCAGGACGAAGCCCTCCAGCGCGACCGCATGGCTGAATTGCGCGTCAAGTTCCAAGTTCACGGCATGCACGGCCGCCTCAACGACATTCACCCCATCATCGCCGATGGTAAAGCCAAGAAATTGGCAACGGCGAATTGGAAGACGACCCAACCGGTCGACTTCAAGTGAAGTCCCAGCGAATCTTTGATAATGGTTCAATCCGTTTTGTTGGTTCATGCCTCATCGGACAGGAAAAGGAAGCCAAAAACGTGCACGATTCGAACGCCTTGCTGAAGAGGTTCGTCGATTTGTATTCGCTAATCCCGGGTGTTCGGCACAAACCATCGTCGCTAACCTCAACCACGCCAAAAAATTGCGAAACCATGGACTCACGCCACGCAAGGTTGGCTTTTTCATCACCCGCCATCTTCGTTCCTCCTTGACCTGGTGGCAAGACCACCGAGCAGGTCGACGTGTCTACGGCCCTTCACCCGATGAGTCTTGAAAGAGCACACTCGTCATCGTGTCATGCGGTTCGCTCATGTAGGGCCAGCGACCACGCAAGGCCATGGGGGGCGAGGTTGCTGCGTATTTTGACCTCGACGGGACGCTGCTCAACGCTTCGAGTGAAAAAACACTGACCGCCTACCTTGCTCGCCGTCGCCCTTGGCGAATTCCGTGGGGCGCGGTTGCGTGGACAAGCGGTTTCATCACGAACATGATCCGAGGTCGAGCGGTCTACGACGCTGCGCGAAACAGAGGCCACCTCTCCCTTGCCTCCTGGGATGTGCTCGAACGCTATTCACGCCTCCTTGCGAGTGAGAAGCTCAAGACCTTCATTCCTCCACAAGCATGGGAAAAACTCGCTTGGCATCGAGAACAAGGTCATCGTTTGGTTTTGGTCACGGCGACGGTAGCACCCATGGCGGAGGCAATGGCCGACGTGCTCGGGATGGACGCAGTTTACGGGTGCGGCCCTGAGGTTCGAGAAGGTATTCTCTCTGGGTCGGAGCGAGGTTGGAGTGTACCTCGCCGGAAAGGGAAGGTACCCGTCGTCAAGCGGGACGCTGAACAGAACGGTCATGATTTGACAAAATGTTTCGGCTACGGAAACACACTCGCAGATTCCTGGTTCATGGCCCTTTGCGGCCATGCGATTGCCGTCAGTCCAGAGGGACCACTTCGTCGTCATGCAGAGGCCAATAACTGGGAAATTGTAGACTGGACTTCGTGAGTTTATATTGTGTCATATGCCATGGAGAGCATGGACGAAGGTTTTGATGGATTAGGTGCATTGTTTGGAGATTGTTTTCGAGAAGAGACCGTTCAGGAACTCCGCAGAGATGACATGCTGGAATCCATGCTGAAGATTGCGAAGGCCGCCAAGGTTGCTGCACGATTGGTGAACGATATTGTGGAAGAACACGAAGACAGAATGCAACTTGACGAAGAGGGGCATCTCATCATCGTGGGTCAACTCGCCATCTACCGAGTTGATGTCAATTCATTCATGGGGAAATTCGTGAATCCGTTCAGTTACAATTCCTTTGATGTGGTGGAAGTGCATCCAAAGAGCGGCTTGGTCAAGGAACCCAAGAGCGCCTGCGTTCAGGTTCGCCACCAAGAGAACATGCCAGCCTACGACCTCTTTGCTGGATATCTCCTCGGTTTGCTCAACGATGAAGTTTCATGGCTCCATGAAAGTTTGAGTCCTCTCCGAAGAACCCTGTTCCAAATTTACGGTCTTGCACGTTCGCCCCTTACCCCCAGCCTGGAGCAGCACTATGCCAACACCGTGAGCGGCGAATTCGATTTCAAGAATGACACTTTCACATTTGAGGGAACCAACGGCTGGTCATGGCGAATTCACTTCGGCTTGCCTTTGCACAAGGGCTATCGAATTGAGTACCAAAAACCACGCCAAAGCTGGTGGAACCTCCTCTTTGACGACCATGATAAAGAGGGTACAGGCCACTATACGCTCTGTAATTTCTTTGAGATGGTGGAACACCTAAGCGAAGCCCCTGCAGCCTTGAAGGGCGCAAGCGACTGGCAAACTGACCCCATTCTCCTGCGAAAGGTTGCTGCTGATTACCCTGCTCTTGCCAAGTCCCTGGTTGACAAATTGACCAGCAGCACCTACTCTGCAGATGACATTTACACCGACTATGAGGAGCCCATTGCAGGCGAACAAGCAGCCGTCATCAAGGACTTGGATGTGCAGGTGCTTCAGACAGCAGGCGCCCCTCTCGCTCATGCTTGACCAACGTCATCGAGCCCAACCGAAGCGGCCTACGCAAATACAGTCGAAGTGGCCCCACCGTGACCGGCGTTCTCCGAAGGAGACGAAGGTGGCCTGGGCCTACGCAAATGCAGTCAGAGCGGCCCCACCGCGATTCGAACACGGGTTCGAGGCTCCGCAAGCCTCTGTGATATCCAAGCTACACTATAGGGCCAATTCGCCCGAATGGCCGCCCCCATTTAAGCGCGAGGGTGAGCCTCCTGCCTGCAAAGCAAGGGTTCATTGGCGGCAACCCCTTGCTTCCACCATGGCGGTCGAGATTCAACGAAGGGTTGAGTTCTCGATGATCGATATGGCCAATGTGGCGTATTACCCGCGAATCTTCGATTTGGCCCACAAAGTGTTTGAGCAGTCTTGGCAGGAAATGTGCGGTGTCACCTATCCTGTATTGGTCAATGAGCACAGGGTTGGATTTCCTGTTGTTTCTCTGTCCTCTACCTTTCACGCTCCTCTGCGATACGGTGATGTTATCACAGCATCGGTGTCAATCGCGTCGGTTGGCACCACCTCGTTGGTTTGGCGATACGCGTTTCGAAACCAAAACGACGACCTCGTCTGGACTTCGGAACAAGCCACGGTCTGTGTTGACATGGACACCATGGAGAAGCAACCCATCCCGGACGATCTGAGGCCGGGTTTGAACCAACATCTGGAGGATTGAGACATGGAAGAAGGTTTTTCCCTTGACGTGAAGCCTGATCGGAGCGGGCCGAAGAACCTCGCCATCCTGCTTTTCTTTGGCTCACTTCTTGTCTTGTGGATGGGCTACGCTGATCTCCAAGCTCATCGCTTCGGGTTGAACGATGAGCAGGTGGAAACTTTGCTTGCAACCCCGAATGCTCAGGGTGGAGAGCCCACAACGGTCGAAGATTTCCGGACTTTTGAGGAAGAAGCCCGGTCGGAAAACGCCTTCCTTCTCCGGGCGGTTTCGTTACTGACCTCGGGGGGGCTTCTGTTGGTTGGTTGTGTACTTCTTTACCGTCTGAAGCGTTTGGGTGCCTACCTGAGCAGTGCTGGTGCCCTCATCGGCTTGTTCGGCGGAGTTGGTGCGAGCATCATGATTCGCAGTTCTGCGCGCAGCCATTTGGAAGAAACGCTCCTCCCGACCTACGAAGCGTGGGTGTACATTTGTGGCTCCATGATGGGGCTTTGTTTGGCCATCGCTGCGTTGCCATTGTTCAACCTCCGGGCCAGGTTGGCTTTGCAACCCGTGAAATTGGTCGTCAATGATGAATCGGAATGATCATTCCGTTGGTTTCGGCCATTTTTTGGCTAGCGCCTTTCTCAAATCATCGTCCATGATAGCGTTCCACCAATCACTGCCCTGCCAAATGGCGTATTTGCCACGGATGCCGCGCAGGTCAGCACCTTCAAATTGACAATTCTTGAAGTTGGATAGGTTGAGGCGAGCTTTACGTAAATCCGCTCCCCTGAAATCCGAGTTATCAAAGGCGGACTTCATCAAATCTGCTTCCACCATCGACGCTCTTCGAAAGTCGCAGGAGGTGAAATCCCCTTCGGTCAGGTCCGCACGGTCAAAGATGGTGCGGCGGAAATTGGAGCCGCTGTGCCGGCCTTTTCGGAGGATAGATTCGGTGTGATTTTGAAAGGAATAGTCCACCACAACGGCTTCCTCTGCTGTGGTTTCATCGTCACGTGGGTCGCCTTGTCCACCGCCCGACATCACCATGCGTTCACCTCAAGCGTTGGAGCGCTTGTCGAGGTGTGCTTGGCCTTCCGGTGTAAGGATTGCGAATCGGTTTTTATCGTCTTTACCCGCTGGAACCATCAAGAAGTTTCGTTCCTTCAATCGGTTGAGGTACAACGAGAGGTTTCCGGGCGGGTCTATACCAGCGTCGGTGAACAATTCATTGACGATACGAGGAGGGCTGTCCTCAATGCCTTCGACATCCCTCAAGTAGTGAATGGCGCCGAGAACTTGGTCGGGCTTTCGTGTCAGTGCGCAATTTTCGAGCAACGCTCGGAAAGCCGAACCACGTTCGGGGAGGCCAGCTTCGCGTGCAGCGGCCACAGCAGCCTCCATAGCGGATTCTCGGGCTTCACGAATTCGTTCGAGAAGGACCGTCCAGGTGTGTTCGGCCCTGATGTGACTCAGTTGTTCGTCAATTTGAATGGCAGCGCCTTCTAGGTCGATTTCAACATCGCCTGCTTGAATCGTGAGCCTCACTCTCCACGCCCTCATTTAGAATTCAGTTCTATTCCTTCATAACATTATGTTGAGAAAAAAAATACATTTTTACGCGAATTTGGCCCACCACAAAGGCAAAACCGCCTTAAATGTGTGAAGGGCACCTTGCCATGAGGCCTTCCTGTGATTCGCCGTCAATTCCTTGGTTTGCTCTTCGTTTTCCTGTTCATCGCACCTGCATGGTCGGTGATGTTCGCTCAAGCAGGTGGTGGAAACATCAGCACGTTTTCGACGGGCAATGCAGAAGAAACGGTTGACATCACCTCTGGTCAGCATGCCTCGATTGGGTTTGACCTGACTCGAAACACGACCATCACCTCATCTTCCTTTTTCATCAAACCATCCACCACGGGTTCGTCAGTGGGGGCCATTGACGTTGATGCCAATGGGGACGGTGTTCCCGAATGGTCATTCAACGACACCGGTTACGGTGGTTTTGGCCACCAGACCCTGTTCACCACCGGCAACACCTCGGCCACCCTCCCCATCAACCCGAATCAAGGAGCGGTGACGAATCCCGATTCACCCCCTTTCTACCTGCCTTCAGGTGCCACGGCTTCCAGCTCAAGCCTTGAGATTGGTTTCACCCCATCACTCATCGGTGGCTTCTATTCAACGGGCTACATCCATGCCGTTGACAAAGGCGATTTCAACAACGACAGCAACGTTGACTTCGCCTTGCTTTCCAGAACCGCAAACATCTCAACGGGCAATTCAACACAACCTGTTCAAAGCACGGCCGCAGCCTTCCGCATCGCCTCCTATGATGCCACCACTGGAATCACACTCTCATCTTGGACAACGACCTGCGCCAACGCCACGCGCATCATGGCCGCCGACGTCAACGGCGACGGTTATGATGACGTCGTCGGGTACGCCCCCTCAAACGACCTGCTCTGCATCCACTTCACCAACACCACGAGTGGAGGTTTCGAGCCGCAGGTGAACGTGACACATGCAACGTCAATTATCGACCTGGCTTTCGGTGATTTCACGGGCAACGGCTTGGACGAGATGGTCTCGATTCAATCAAGCGGAAAGGTCTCCGTTGACCAGTTTAGCAACCGTACCAACGCCTTTTCAAACCGAGATTACACCACGGTGACCCTCGCAGGTAGCACCACCTCTGCAACCTTGACCCACATGTTGTTCGCTTATTTCGACGGCCCCCAGAGCCTCCCTTCACTCATTGCTTGTCAGAACAATGGAGATGCAGACATCTTGTTTTGGTCGACCAGTACGGGCACCATTGCCACAGGTAGCAGTCTTTCGGGCGTCTCATCCGATGCCGTCGTGGGTGATTTTGACGGCGACCAAGACTTGGACATCGTGGCCTCCACGCCAAACGGCCACCGGTCCATTGAGAATCGAGCCATTGCGGGTTGGGATGGCGATACCCACAACCGTCTCATCACGTTGACCAACGCCACCATTCTCGATTACGACTTGGACTCTGCTGCTCACCTGTTGATCCCGAATGTTGGCAACGTTGACGGCAACCCAGCCACCATGACCGGTAACATCACGGCGTACGGTTTCCAGAGCGGCTGGAATTACGACAACCGCGTTCAAAGCCAATCTACCGAAGTTTTCGAGCCGTGGACATCACCTCGTGCCATTCACTTTGGCGACATGGACGGCGACGGCTCCATTGAACAACTCATCCTCACGGGTGAGGGCAATCAACACGGCGTGTTCATCTCTGCCTACCACCGAATTGGGTACGATATCGATAAGGACGGAGCGGTTGATGTCCAAGCAGGGGGTTATGCAGGCAACGGTAGCAACGGCTTGTCTCCCCTCATGCTCCAAGACACCACGGGAAATTTCACCACCTCGCTGAATGTTCTTTCGCCCGGGTTGCCTTACATCTCCGATGGCTATGGTACCCAAATGGCTCCAGTGAACCTCTCCATGCATTCCATCACCCAAGGGACCTTCACATTCGACAATTTGGACATCCGCTATGTTGCAAATTTCCTGGTCAACAGCAACCCTTCCCTTTCAGGAAACCTAAGCAACGTTCTCAATCAGCAGATGACGGCTGGTACCGGTACCCTTCACATCCCTCTTCACATCAACACAACTTCAGACGGAAGCGTGCTGCTTTTCAGCCCAAATTTGGCCTACGTTGACGGTGCTCCGAACATTGCGTTGCCGCCCACGCCAGTGCTCTCGCTTGTCGATGTCCAGCCAGACCGCGTCGTTATCGAATGGCAACCCATCACTGAATTCGGCGACGACCTGCTTGACTTTGTCGTCTACCGCTCGGTCAAGGGCCAACCGTTGAACATTCAAACGGCTCACGTGAACACCCTGTCAAACAACACCATTGACGTCGCCGTACAACCGGGTCAGTCCTGGACCTATTGGGTGCAGAGTGTTCACAGCTTCGGCATCACCAGCAACATGTCGTTACCGCTCAGCGTCACCGTTCCTTACCCCACACCCAAATCCTTCATCCCCAACTTGACGGCGACGGATGTTCCTGACGATGAGGGTGGCGCCATGAACGTCTCGTGGAGCCCAGGCGACGAATCCATTGTGAAACATCATGTGTTTGTGTTGCCTTCCACGTTCAACGACGTGAGTGGCCGAACCACAACCATCACCGCCGATGCCAACGCCACCTCAGTAGAAATCACGCAGGACAGCACCGGTGCAGAACTCATTGATGGAACGGCCTACTACGTGGCTGCCATCGGCGTGGACGTGTACGGCAACGCCTCAACCAATGTCACCGCCATCGGACCTGTTTACACCCGAAACGATACGGGTTTAACCACGACCTTGGACGTCTCATACACCGATTTCACCCAGAACGAACTGTCTGAGACGGTCCTTCTGGCCCGAACCAAAGGCCTCGGAGTATCGGCCCACCTCCACCAAGCGGGGGAGCCCGTTGCCGATGCCGTTCTCACGTTGACCATCACCGACGATGACGACGTCTTCGGTCTTGACATGACCACGAACGAAACGGGGCACGCCTCGCTGACCATCGACGCGCTGTCAAGCCTCGGGGCCATCGAAGCCGTTGGTGCCATGTCCCTTAGCGTCGGTTATGCTGGTGATGAAGGCGATGAGCAAAATCAACCGCTCCTTGCAACCAGCAACACGCAGGATGCCTACGGGACCGTTTTGGTCACCATCACGCCCGATGAACCGCTTCCCGTGCAGTCCGATGGGTCCTTTGAAACGCTGCTGATGGTGGACGCCACCGATTCCACGCAAAGCGCCTATTTGGCGAATCTGGCCGTTGATTGGAGCGCCACCGATGAAGTGGGTAACCAAACCGATAGCGGTGTTGCTGAAGCCCGAGGAAACGAACTTGCCGTCGCTGGCGCAGGCGCATATGATGGTCGGTTGACCGTTTCCCTAAGCACCGAACCCCCCACCTTCTACATTCCAGGCATGACGGCATCGTATGCCTTTGCATCCGCTCCCGACACGGGTGATAACCAGAGCAACACGACCGATGAGACCAACCAGACCACCAGCCCGACCTTCCCCGATGCCACGCTTCCTGCAACCGTGAATTGCGGAACGGCCACCTACGAATGGGACAGCAACGCCACGGATGTTGACATCATCTGTACGGTTTCAAATCCAAACTCCATCGATGTGATGGTTGGCTTCTCATGGAAGGTCATTCCTGGCACGCCACCGCCTATTGAATTGGTCTGGAACCAGGCTGATGGCCCTTCAGTGACGGTTGAAGCCAACGAGAGCGTTGACTTGACCTTCACATTGGTTCGCAATGCCCCAACCGAGGGCATGTTCCCTGGTCTTCAAGGAGAAGGCTACATCATCACCCTCACCTGTCTTGACTTCGGCGACAACGCTTGCGATGCCATGACCGAACCGACGGCGACCACCGAGGGAGAACTTCAGTGGACGCTTGGCGACATGCCCGTTCAAATCGTTGATGACAACCCGGTTGGAGATGAAACCGAGGGCGCAATGACGCCTGTTCTCGTCGGCATTGGCATTGTCATTGCTCTCATCGCTGGCGTGGTCGGCGTGCTTTACATGCGCAGCAACATGGACGACGATTTCTTTGAGGACGATGATGACGAAGACTACTACCAAGAAGCCATGGACGCTCCAGCGACAACGCCCGGTTCAAAGGCTCTCGATTTGGGCGCTTCCAAATCGCTTGACGAGTTGAAGAGTTCGGGTAAAGACCTCCACAGCGATGCCCCAGAGGGCCTTGCCAGCTCACCAACCCTTGGCAGCAGTGCCGACGCCTTTGAGTTCGGTGCGACCGCTGAAGACGCCATTCCAGAAACGGAAGAGGGCGACGAGGAAGAATGGGCTGAAGAAGAGGCTGAAGCCGATGATGGCATCACTGTTGACGAAGACGGCACCGAGTGGTGGGAAGACGAAGACGGTGTCTGGTGGTACCGTGAAGAAGGCTGGGAAGACTGGGCCGTTTGGGAAGAATGATTCGTCCGTGAGTCTTTTCATTGGGCCTTGAGTGGGAAAGACGGAGGCAGAACAATGGATGCCAATTTGCAGTCCTATTCGCTCGTTCTCCACCAAGACGCAGACCCGCGCACCGGGGGAGTCGCTGTTTGTGGCTTTACCACCGCCGGCATGGTCGGTGTCATCTCCACGTCTCACATCATCAAAACGCTCGGTCTTCGGCAACTTGGAACGGTCATGCACAAGGATTTCCCTGCTGTTGCCTTGATTCACGACGAGGTGCCAAAACACCCTGTCCGCGTCTATCAGGGCGATGGTATCGGGGTGTTCACTTCTGAAATCCAATTCGGCAACGAGACGGACATTCCCTTCGCAACCACGGTGCTTGAATGGTTCACGAAAGGTGGCTTTGATCGATTGATCATCATCGACGGCCTCACCCGGCCTGAAAAAGAATTGAGCACCGGTGATTTGTTTGGCGTTGGTTCAATTGCCTCAGCACGTGAACGGTTGAAGAAACTCGATATTGAACCCATTCAGCAGGGTATCGTCTCAGGCATAACTGGTTTTTTGCTTGGCGAGGGCGACCGACTCGGCATTGACATCACGGCCCTTCTTTCCGAGGCCAGCCCGATGTACCCCGACGCCCGTGCTGCTGCCCTGGCCGTGGAGGCCGTGAGCGATTTGACGGGCTTGGAAATTCCATTGACAGAACTGCTTGAAAACGCTCGTTCCATCGAAGACAGCGTTCGCGACATCATCGAGAACGCATCGCAGATGTTGCCAGCGCCCGACGAGGAGAACATCACGGACATTGACCCCTCGTTCGGGTGATTCAATCCGTTGATGAACCAACCAATGCACAGGTCGTAGCCATGACTTCGGGGAACGGTGCATCGGTTACAAAAAACGGGTCAATGTCCGGCACTCTGGCAGCCGCAAAACCAGCTTCGTGGAGGGCTGCGAACAGCGTTTCCATTTTCGGAGCCTGCCCAGTACCCGCCATGTTGGGCAGGTCGTCCATGTGGTACAGGGTGTGCTCACGACTCATCAGGTCGGCCGCCTCAGCGATGTACCTCACGCTTCGCCGCAACTCCCGTTGTGCGTATTCTTGGTCGGCGTCGCTCCAGACCAGTCCTGCGGCTCGGTGGGCGTGAAGTTCGGATTCTGAAGGTGAGCAAACTGCCACAACTCGCTCTTGCGTCATGCGTCCAGCGATGTCGCAGTCCCACAATGGGCCAATCCACAACGGTCCACTGGCACGATCCACTTCCTCGGGCGAGGGGTGGTGAACGAATCGGTAGGTGCCGTTGACTTCCCTCACTCTCCAGCCCATGGAATCAAGCACGTGGGAGGCGCCGTCTCGACTTCGTCGAACTTTGACACTCACCCGAACATGGTGGCCGTCAAACAAAGCGAGCACGGGTTCAATGCAACGGTCGTGGCGAGCAGC
Source organism: uncultured euryarchaeote (assembly GCA_937881505.1). Taxonomy (GTDB): domain Archaea; phylum Thermoplasmatota; class Poseidoniia; order Poseidoniales; family Poseidoniaceae; genus Poseidonia. The sequence goes on along the minus strand of CALGEM010000016.1, from coordinate 1,132 downwards.
CGTGGTGGCGATAAGCCCGAGCAGAACACGCACAGCGTCGTCGTGAGCATAACTGTCGACGATGCCTTTTGCACCGTAGCGTCGGTGCTGAGAAGAAGCGCTTGAACCCGTCAGGGCCGCCGTATCGGTCGCAGTGACTTCCAGAAAGGCCGTTCGGGATAGCCCTTGAATGGCTGCGTCAAGGAAGTTCACGGGCGAGCCGAACGGGTCAAGGTCAACCCACTGGTAGGCAGCTTCCATCAAGGTGATTCTCGCATCGTTTTGCATGACGAACAGACCGTTGTACATCTCGCCTTGCGGTTCTCGCTCGTAGCGGTCGTCTTCGAGTGCGTGGCCGACCGCGACAGATGGAGGATGGCGTTCGTGGGATGCCTTCAATTGTTCAAGCGCCACCTTGTCCAGGTCGTTGGCCGTGATGCGTAGACGCTGCTGGTGTTCATCGGGGATTTCATTGCGCCACCGCCGAACGCGAACGCCGGTTGCACACAACGCATCCAAGGCCCGAAGGTCATGGTCTTCCTTGACCAACCAGTCGTGTTCCAAGGCATCGGCCAGAAGCAGAACTGAACGGGTTCGGGCCGGCGCCATGGCGGGGTTGAGAAACCCAGGACCCGTCCGTTTTGCCGGACCTCGAGGCATGTGCGTGGGGCGTTCTTGGTCGGCACGGAGCTCCACCAAGGTCTTGCCTTCCATCCACAAATGGCCGGGCCCGAGGTCTCCCGAACGGTCTTCGGCCATACACCTGCGAACACCCGCTCCCTCATGACCGCACCGCTGGGGCGCGGCTTCAGTAGTGAGAGAATTCCACACCCTCAATGGCGTGGGTCACACGGTGGCCTTGGTTGTCAACATGGCCGACGATGGCGACGCCGTCCATACGTTCTTGCAACCACGATAAAATGGTCTCAGCGTGCTCTGCAGCGACCGCCACGACCATGCCCATGCCCATGTTGAACGTCCTGTACATTTCACGGGTCTCAACACCACCAGCCGTTTGCAGCCAAGCGAATTCCGGAAGCACCGGCAGAGGCGTGTGAATGTCCCATCCAAGGGAGGGATGGAGTCGCAGCAGGTTGGAGAGCCCACCTCCCGTGATGTGGCAGACGCCGTGAATGCCGTTGATGGAAAACGC
>CALGEM010000015.1 GCA_937881505.1 uncultured euryarchaeote | reverse complement strand
TCCACCCTCAGAAACATCAACGAAGTGCGCACCAACCTCAATGCGCACAACCTCGACCTGTGCAAACGGGACGAACCCCTTCTCAGCGACTACGATGTCGACATGAACATCCACACCCACACGGTGGACTTGCCTCGGGCGTTGGAAACGCTGATCACGCCGCTTCGAACCCATTTCAACGAGGAGGTCAGCCATCTCCAGCGGCTTGGTTTCATGCCCACTAAGGAATACATCGGCACCAACGATATCGAACGTGCCCAGCAGAGCGCAAGTCGCGCCATCCAGCAACGAGACGTAAGAGGCTATGATGCAGCCCGGAGGGTGGCCGACCTGCGTCGGATTCACATTCTCATCAACCTCTTGCAAACCCAAGGAACTCAGGTGGCCAAAGCCTTCCTCAACAGGGCAGAGGAAGAAGGGCGAAGCGGCCGAAAGACCAACCGAATGCTCGCATTACCAGTGATCCATCAACTTCGATTAGCCCTCAATGATGTTGGTGAACTCCATCCCAAATCCTCCATTGTCGAGACGCTGGTCAAGCAGGAAATCACCGCAAAGCCGGAAGGCAAGGTGCTCATCTTTACCGAATACCGAGATTCCGTTGACCGTATCGTGGAAGTTCTACGGCAACACGAGGGTCTGGAGCCTGATGCGTTCATCGGCCAATCGTCAAGGGGTTCACAAAAAGGCATGACACAAAAGCAACAACTTGCTCAACTCAATCGCTTTCGAAGTGGAGAAATCAACGTCCTGGTGGCGACCTCTGTGGGGGAAGAAGGACTTGATGTCCCAGCCGCTGATTTGGTGGTGCTCTACGAACCCGTCCCCAGCGCCGTGCGAGCCATTCAGCGAAGAGGCCGCACAGCTCGTCAACGCGCTGGTTCGGTCCACGTCCTCATCGCCAAGAATACCCGTGATGCCTATGTCCATCGTGCCTCAGAACGCCAGGAGGAGAACATGCACCGGCTGATGACTCGTTTGGTTCGCCAAAAGCAACTGAACGAAACCTACGTTGTGAGCGAGGATGCACTGGAGGCCTTCAGTGTGAAGACCGATGCTGAAACGCTCCCAGCAAAGGCCTTCCTCGAGCAAGAATTGGTGCGTCTGGCACCGGTTCAAGAGGAGGAGTCAAATTCTATAGAACCAGATATTCAACCGGCGAAACGGAACGACAACGTCGCTCCACCTCTGCGTCCGGACCAAATTCGACCGCAAGCCCAAGCCAGCCTGTTTCACTTTGACCAACCTGCCCCGACACCGGCTGAATCAGCCAAACTACGAGCGAACATGGATGTGGTCCTGAACGCAGCCGAGGAGGAGATCGCCTCGCTCAGCGATGTCCGTGGTCAAGGCGAAGTGATTTACATCGACCATCGGGAAGCACGGTCCACACTGCCAAGTTATCTGAAAGGGCTCGGGTTCAAGACCTCCTTCACCCAACTCCCCTACGGCGACCTCCGCTTGTCTGAGCGCGTCCTCATTGAGCGAAAATCAGCTCGGGACCTTCTTGAATCGGTCAAATCCGGTCGCCTGCTCAACCAATGCCGCAGTTTGGCCGCCAGCGCCCAACGGCCGTTGTTGATGATCGAAACCGGCGGAGAAGGCCAATACAGCGTCCATCCTAATGCTGTGCTTGGTGCCTTGGCTCATATCACACTTGATTTGGGCGTCCCCGTTGTTATGGTCAAAGGACCGCTCGAAGCGGCTCACTTCATCGCCGTCGCCGTTCGCCAAGAGCACGAAGCCTTGGAACGCTTGCATCGCTTTGCTTCGGACTCAAGTGAAGAGCATGGCAACGTCCGCGCAGCCATCGCTCGGGCAAATCGCGAACTTGAGGCCATCGCGCAAGAACCCGAGGCATCCCATCCATGGCTCGACGACCAGCGCGAGCACCTCGCACGCTGTTACGAGCACACCGTAAACTCCCTGGTTGAGCAAGCCCCGCACCTCAAACAAACGCTGATGCATTTCTCCCCGGATATCGGCCGGCTCTTTTCAGCCACCGATGCAGACTTCACAGAGCAAACAGGATGTTCAGTTGAGGACGCAAAACAGGCCCTCGCCTTGCTTCACGGAAACTTCACGAACCAATGAGGCGGACACGGGTACGGAGTTGGGCCAGTCGGTCAGGATAGAATCCGAGGGCAAAGGCCACCATCTCTGAAAGGTGGCAAACGGGAACCGTGGTGTTCTTTCCACTGACACGGCCAGCTTTGGACTGATAGGAATCGAGGTTGATGTGCGACATGGTGCAAGCGCTCACCACAAGTTCAGCACCGGATTCAATCGCATCGGAAAGCACAGCAGCCGTCATGGCGAGCGAGGAATCTTCCAGTGTCAACATGGAGGTGGAACCAACACTCATGCACTTTGAGTCATAATCCACCGGTGTACCACCAAGGGCTTCGATGAGTTGCTCCATGTAGGAGGGCATGAACGGGTCGTCACCTGCGCAGGCACCTTCTCGTTGCATGTCGGGACCGTAGTATGCGGCGATGTTCATCTTCAACGGGTTCTTGACCGCATCTCGGATTTTGTCCAAACCGATCTCTTCAACCAGGTAGTGAAGCAGGTGCCACGATTGCGTTTCTCCGGTGTACTCAACCT
>CALGEM010000014.1 GCA_937881505.1 uncultured euryarchaeote | reverse complement strand
CGTAGCCCCGTTCGAGACGCTTGCCACGAACCTTGGCTTGACCGATGGACGCTGCCATCATCGTCAAGTTGTCCATGGAACCACGAGCACCGGAAATGGCCATGTTGACCGCAGCGTTTGTGGAACCGGACTTGTTGAGTTCGTCCTTTGCGATATCACCGGCTTCTTGCTTCCCCTTGTCAAGCATCTGCATGATGTCTTCCTCAAGGGTTTCGCGAGGCGTTCGACCGGGTCGGGATTCGTACTTCTTTCCGTCCTTTCCGAACTTGTCGAGGGCGATGTTCACTTCGTCCTGAGCATTGGCGTTGGCGGAGTTAATGGCCGCCACGGCCTCTTCGGAAAGGTCTTCGTCGTCAATACCGGTGGTGAAACCAAGCGAGGTACAGGCGGCGATGGACAATCGGGTGAATTCATCCAAGAACCGAGCGCCTTGCTCGGAGCCGTTGGTTTGAACGATGGCGTCGAGCAAACGTCCGTCTTCAGCACCGATGGCACGCTTGTCAAGCGTACCGTCAACCTGTCCGTTCTTGACCATGACCATGTCGTTGGACCGGCTTCGGAAGCGCAGGTGGATGTTATCGGGGATGATGAGCGAAACGATGTCCTGTCCGCGGTAGGCTGGTTCACCGTTTTCGTCCTTCACGAGTTCGGGAAGGTCGCCGATGTAGCCAATGTTTCCAAGCATCTCAAGGCCGTGTGCTTGACGAATCATGGTTCCAGGTCGAGACAGGAGGTAAGCGCCGGAGATGTGGTCGTGGATACCACCGATAACCGCACCACCGTAGCGGGGGGTCAGGATGTGTTCCTGGACACGCATCAAAATCTTGGCTTCAGCTCGTGCTTCCTCGGATTGAATCACGTGAAGGTTCATCTCGTCGCCGTCAAAGTCAGCGTTGTAGGGCGTACAAACGGCCAAGTTGAAGCGGAAGGTGTGGCCTTCCATCACTCGAACCTCGTGCACCATCATGGACATGCGGTGGAGCGAAGGTTGTCGGTTGAAGATGGCGACATCGCCATCGATGAGGTGGCGCTCAACTTGCAGACCGGGCTTGGGGTTGCCGTATCGGTCGAGGGTTGACAAGCGGTCCTCAACACCGGTTCGCTCCTCGCCCCACTCATCAAATGGACTGCCACAATGCGGGCAGGACACTTCGAGGTGCTCGGGGAAGGGTTCTGGGTTGGGGTTGTCTGCCTGAGCCAACTCGTGCATCCAGCGGTAGTGAAGGATTGCACGCGGGTCATCTTCTGACAACTTCTTGCCATTTTCATCAATACCTTGGAGGTTGTTCAGCGTGGCCGTGTCGTTCACGACATAGCTGACTTCTTCTGCCTGGTCCATGCCGCTGAGCGAAATTTGCTTCTGAATGACCAATCCTGGAAGGAAGTTTGGTGCAGGCAAGCAGGAGTGCAAGTCATGGCGTTGTGTGGTCTCTTCGTTGCACTCGGGGTTGTGGCATCGGAAACCGGCGTTGATGAGACGGCTTCGCTGATTGATCTTCACACGTCGACCATCGCCACGCACGATGTAGTTCACACCCGGGTGAACCTCAGGTCCGCGCAAAATCATCTGACGCATTTGCTCACGGTTTCGAGTGGTGACACGAATGGGCACCGTCAATTCCTTGGCGATCTTGGTGGGGACACCCACTTCGTTCACGCTGAGGTAGGGGTCAGGCGAAATCACGGAACGTGCACAGAAATTGACACGCTTACCGGACAGGTTGCTTCGGAAACGACCTTCCTTCCCCTTCAGTCGCTGAGTGAGCGTCTTGAGGGTTCGCCCAGAGCGGTGTCGTGCGGGTGGAATTCCGGAAGTTTGGTTGTCAAAGTAGGTGGTGATGTGGTACTGCAACAGTTCCCACAGGTCCTCAACGATGAGTTGTGGTGCACCGGAGTCACGGTTTTCACGCAGACGCTGGTTGATTCGAAGAACGTCCACAAGCTTGTGGGTCAAGTCGTCTTCCGAGCGGTCACCGCTGTCCAACGTGATGGATGGTCGAACGGTGATGGGAGGCACGGGAAGCACCTTGAGAACAACCCACTCTGGGCGGTTTTGCTTGTCCATTCCGATGAAGATGAGGTGCTCGGGCGGGATGCTGCTGAGCCACTCACGGACATCGCGAGGGTTGAGTTTTCGCTCGGTGTTGTCGTGCTTTTCCTTGAAGGTCGTCGGCTTGTCGAGAATGATTTTGCCTTGGGACGAACCGCAGTGCATGCACACTTTGCGCTTGGTACCTGAGGTGACCTTCTCCACTTCCTTGATGATCTTGGAAAATTCCGTGGAACCAACACCGTGCTTGGTGATGACGTCTCGGATTCGGTTGCGGTAGTAGTCCTGCTCGCTCTGTTCGGGGTTGGAACCGGGCGAAGTACCGGGTTCGCTGTGAAGCAAGATGTTGCTGCAATCGTTACAGGTCGCCTTGAGGGCGGTCTTGATCAAGTTCACGAAACCGATGTGGATAACGGGGAGTTCAAGTTGGATGTGTCCAAAGTGGCCGGGTGAGTCTTGGTACTGACAGTTGTCAGTTGGGCAGAGCAAACCAGGTTCAATCACACCCATGTGCGGGTCCATCAGACCTTGCTTGTAGGCGTGTCCGTCATCCTTGTAGGTGTCTGCGGTCTTCACTTCAACAGCGGACATCTTTCGGATTTCATTCGGGTCCATCAAACCAAATCGAATCTGTGCGATTCGCTTGGGGATCATCGTGCTCTTTCGACTCATCTTCGGTCCTCCAGTTCAAGACGCATGGCCACACCTAAACTCTTCATCTCGTCCAGTAGCAGCTTGAATGCATATGAAGTCTGCACCTTGTAGACTTCAGCGCCATCGCCGTGGATGGGGCTGACGTAGGTGCCGCGCTTTGGATCGTACCAAGCGATGTGGCCGGATTGGGCACAGACATACATGTCAATACCGTCCGATTCGTCCAGCAGTCGGTCCTTGATGACCATCGAAGCACCGTGGGCAATCAGACAATCACGTTCCATTTCACCAAATCGAAGACCACCTTGTCGGGCACGACCTTCGGTTGG
>CALGEM010000013.1 GCA_937881505.1 uncultured euryarchaeote | reverse complement strand
CCGATTGTGGGGCTCGAACCCACGACCTTGGGATTAACAGTCCCACGCTCCACCAGCTAAGCTAAATCGGCAAGGTGGGCGACAAGCATCCCCTTTATCACGCCTTCGTTTCAGTGGAATCAATCAATTTCACTAAACGGTGGGGAAGGTCAGGTTTGTTTTCGCTAATGATGGCGAGGCTTTTCAACTCACGAAGGTCTTCGTTGGTAAGCTCCCTGCTGTGGAAAAAGGTGAACAGCGGTTGATTTTTCTTGACCTCAATGCCCTTGGTGGCCACGAGGAGAAACCCAACCAAGGGGTCGATTTCATCCTCAAGAGCGAAACGACCCGCGCCGTGCTTGCGTGCAAGTTGGGCCATCTTCATGGCCTCGTGTCCGGCAAGAAATCCGTCGTGTTGGGCAAGGACCGTGGTTTGTTCGGGTGCCACGCCCAACACTTTCTCTGGAGTCTTCACGAGCATCATGGCCGTTTTTTCGTCAACACCCTGCTCCACGCACATCCTTCGGAACACGTCCAAGGCCTCACCGTTGTTGAGCACCTTGTCCATGCGGCGACGACCTTCTTCTATATCCACGTCCTCAAAGGCCATGGAGAGCAACGCTGCTCCCTGCAAAACCACCAATTCCCGGGTATCTGGCGAACCTTCTCCTTTGAGGACCAATATGCTCCCAAGAACTTCCAAGGCGTTTCCAATATGGGTTCCAATGGGTTCGCTCATCGAGGTGATTTGTGCAAGGGTCCGAATGCCAAGACCTTCCGCTGTTTTGACCATTGAGGTTGCAAGCGTTTGGGCTTCCTCAAGCGTCTGCATGAAGGCAGCCGTGCCAGTTTTGACATCCAATACCAGTGCGTCCAAGCCCTCAGCAGCCTTCTTGGATACGATGGAAGCGGTGATGAGCGGCACGCTATCGATGGTGTCGGTCACGTCCCTCAATGCGTAGAGCACTCCGTCGGCGGGAGCGATGGCCTCGTTTTGCACAGCGATGCAGCAACCAACTCGCTCGACAGCGGTCATCATCTCCTCGGGAGAAAGAGCGCAATTGAATCCGGGTATGGATTCCAGTTTGTCAATGGTCCCTCCGGTGTGGCCCAGGCCACGCCCTGCCAGCATGGGAACCCGGCATCCAGCAGCTGCCAACGCTGGAGCCAGCATCAAGGACATCTTATCGCCCACGCCACCCGTGCTGTGCTTGTCGACGACCGGGGCGCCTTCTGGCCATTTGAGGCGGGCGCCGGATTCGATCATGGCGTTGGTCAGCACCACGGTGTCGTCAACGGTGCATCCGTGTTGGTGAACCGCCTTGAGCCAACGCGTGGCGTCCTCGGTTGACACGCTTCCATCAGCGACCTTTGCTACAAAGGATTCCAATGCTTGCTTGTCCTGATGTTCGCCGTTGTTCACGGCGTTGATGAGGGCTTCAAGGTCCATTGCAACGCCTCAAATCAAACCGATTTCCTTCAAGCGTTGGTGCAGGTAATCCCCCGCAGAGATGGAGGCGTACTTCGCCTGTCCACCCGTCAGTGCAACAAAGTCGGGATGAGGCGTCAAGTCGATTTCATTTCGTGGGTGGACAAACATGGGCATGGAGTAGCGACGTGAGTTGCTGTCCTTGGGGTTCACCACACGGTGAGTGGTGGATTTGAACAGCCCGTTGGTCAAGTTTTGGAGCATGTCGCCGGAATCCACGATGATGGCGTCTTGGTCCCCTTGGACCTGAATCCATGAACCGTCGTGGTCCATGACCTCCAAGCCATCAGCCGTTGCTGTTACCAGGAGCGTGATGAAATTGATGTCCTCGTGGGCGGCTGAACGAACGGCTCCTTCTGGCGTGTTTTCATCGAGTGGGGGATAGTGAATCATCCGCATGATGGTGTTGCCTTCGTGAGACATATTTGGGAGCCAGTCCTCGGGTTTACCGAGGTAGCGTGAACAGGCGGAGAGCAGGTGTTGAGCAAGTGATTCCATGCTTGAGAACAACGTCTCCGTTGTGCCTTGAAACCCGCTGACATGGGCTGTTGGCCAGATGTTTTGGGGATAGGTTGGCACCGTACCGTTTTCCGGGTAAGGGCGTCCAGTTTGCCAGAATTCCTTGAGGTCCGGTGCAGGGTTGTCCTTGGCGTGTTCCACGCCAAATGCGGTGTAGCCTCGCTGATGCCCAATATCGGGTTGGAGGTAGCTTCGTTTGGTCGCTTCATCGAGGTCAAAGAAGGCATCACATTGGGCATATGTTTCATCGATGAGGGAGCGGGGAATGCCGTGATTGGTCAGGGCAAAGAACCCGATGTCCTTGAGCGCATCTCCCACCTCGGCAACGAAACGCTCCCGTTCTTCAGCCACCTCCGAGGTGGCCAAACGAAAATCAATGGATGGAATGGACCTGGACATGGAACTTCATTCCCTGAAAGCTTGGAGTTTTGAGAGAAGGCGGATTGTTTCGATGTAAATCCAAACGATGGATACCAAGATGCCAAAGGCGGCGTACCACTCCATGTTCTTTGGTGCGCCGTAGCGCGAACCGGACTCGATAAAGCCAAAGTCGCTGATCAAGGTCAGTGCGGCCACGACCAGAATGAAGGCCGTAACACCGATGCCGATAGGACCTGCACTGTGAAGGAAGGGCACGTCGTATCCGGTGAAGATGCCGAGGAAAAACGATGTCAGGTAAAGGAACATGATGCTGATGACCAAGCCACCAACGACCTTGTTGAAGGCCGGGGTTGGACGGATGATGCGGGAGGCGTACATCACGTACATGGTGGCCGTGATAGCTATGGTTCCAAACACGGCTTGCAGAGCGATGCCCTTGTAGGCGGTCAACTCAAAGAAGAGTGACATGGCTCCGACGGCCATCCCTTCAAAAATGGCATAGAGGCTCATGAGGGCTGCAGGATTTTTGGGGCGAGAGAGGAACACGATCATGGCGATAATGAAGCCACCTACAAAGCCGAGCGTTGTGAAGGCGCCAATGTAAAAGCCGCCGTTGCCGTTGTTCATGGCGTTTAAGCAAAGCACCACAGAAACCAGAGCGCTGACCACCGTCAGGGCGAGGAGGTAGCCGATTTTTCGTAGGCTACCGTCAATGGTCATCCGGTCGGTGCCGGTCAAATTGCTCCAAAATTTCTGATTGAGGACAGGGTTACTGCTTCGAATCTCCATGGGTATCAGGCGATTCTCGTCAAGGTCCCGTTTCAATGTTGCTCTTATTGTCCGTGCTGGACCACCTGTTCTTGGTAGTAGGTGGCCAACTGGTCCATCGTCCACCCTTGAAGCAGGTATTGCTCAACCATCTCGGCGGTCCACCCCGGTACACGAGCCAACATCTCAGGGGTTACGCTGCTGGCACCCGTGCCGTCCAGCACCGGTTGCTGCCAGTTTTCGTTGTTCACCGGCGTTGTGGCGATGTCGGCAAAGGCGGCCTCGCTTATGGCGTCCTTCACGTCTTCGGACTCGGTGCGCATGCCACGAAGAACAACGTAGGCCCCACATGAAAGCAGCAAGGCCAGCACCATTAGAATCAGGAAGAAGGATTGTGCAGAATCCCCGCTCGTGCTCTCGGAACTGTCCTCGACGAGGTCAGCTCGCTGTTGGGAAGAGCAACCGCTGCTATCGGTAGCGACACCGGCGGGTGTATCGGGGCACTCGTCATTTTCGTTGAGAACACCGTCGTCATCATCGTCGGTGCTCGTGACGGTGTTGTTCTCTTCGGGCACGATGTCCACGCCTGCCAAATCACAACCCATCGTCTCGCTGTCGTTTTGCCCGTCACCATCAGCGTCCCACATGGAAATGGCATCACTTGGTGTGATGGTCTGCACATTGGCGTTGAGTGCCGTGGCCTGGGCCCATGCGACTTCCAAACCGTCGTTGATGCAATCACCATCGGTGTCAGCGTTGTTCGGGTCGCCGCCGTGCAGTTGCTCTGCAAAGTTGGTTAATCCGTCGTCATCGTTGTCCATGTTGGACTCATCCGATGAGGCGTCTCCAGCAACACTGCGTTGGGTTCGGTTGAGGCCGTGCAAGGCCTCCCACGAATCGAGGAGACGGTCTTGGTCGGTGTCGGTGGTGTTGTCCAGTCGGTTCCAGTCCTCGTACCATGAATCAAGGTAGACCTGAGCCACGGCGGGGCTGGAGAGCAACAAGCCCATCTCACGGTTACGCACGAGGGCAGAGTCGCCCCAGTTGATGGAGGAAACGAGCACGTGTTCGCCGTCGACGATGATACCCTTGTTGTGCAACTTGGTGACTTCATCATCACTGCTCATCACGATGGCTGAGGTGTCGTAGCCCATGGTGAAGTTCCATTCCTCGTTGAATCGGTCCACAGCGCTTTGGATGTCTTCGTCGAGGTAGGCGCCGTTGAGAATCAAGCGGAGCCGAACATCCCGCAGGGCTGCGTTCTCAAGTGCCTCCACAATCGGGTTGTCGCCCCAACCCCACGACCAGTCCATGTCGAGGTATTGTAGGGAGAGCAAAATCTCCGTCTCGGCACTGTCGAGCACCTTGACGAGTTCATCGATGCAATTGTCCGGACAGACCAGAAGTGTTGCTTCGAAATCGCCTTCGATTCCCGTGGCAGTTGGACCGACGATGGCGCTGGAATCTGGCATGGACCATCCGGTGGGGGCGTCCGAGGCTTGGACCGGTGTCACATGGTCTTTGTTCTCGTTTTCGTCAAAGGCCAAGTGGTTGAGGACCATGGTCGCCAGTCCGTTGTCTTCTACGAGCACACCCCAATCACGGTTACCAGCGTCGCCGGGGGCTGGATGAGAAGACGACTTCCAATTGCCTGAACCGATCCATACGCTTTCGTTATCCCGAACAGCGACCTTGCTGTGAATGTAGGCGTAAGGGTT
>CALGEM010000012.1 GCA_937881505.1 uncultured euryarchaeote | reverse complement strand
AGAAAGTAGCGTTGGACGCCTTGTTCTTTGCACCGCTTGAGAAAGGCTTCAGCGCCTTCAATCAGTTCACCGCCCAAATAAATGGTCCCGTCAAGGTCGAGAAAAACGGCGTCAATGCCCGAAAGGGATGCGTCCATGGTGCCACCTTAGAACATCAAGGTCTTGAACATGAACCATGGGGAGTGGAGATTTTCCTGCGCTTCTTTGCTGGCGATCATTTCCGTCATCATCTCTTGAATAGCCGGCTTCTTTGATGCTTTTCCGACAAACCAGTTGAGCAACCACGCCCGACGACTCATTTTTTGCATGCGGAAGGAGTTGGTCAACTCTGGACCCAATGCCTTCCAAAGCGCCTCCTGATATTCTTCTGGCTCTTTACCTTGGAGGATGTGCAGCGCAGCCATTTCGCCACTGACGAGCGCATTTCCAACCCCTTCTCCACTGAACGGGTCAACCAAGGATGCAGCGTCGCCCACAAGATAGATGCCTTTGCTTGCTGAACGACGAGGTTGGTTGCTGGCTTTTTTTCTCGGCGAGCCAAACGGCAGTTGCCAACCCTTTCCGGTGCCGGCAATCATCGAAGCCTCAGCAAATCGGTCCTTGAACAGCGGATGCTCTGCGATGACTTCGGCTTGGAGGGCTTTGAGCTTCTTGGATTGCTTATCCAGCAGCGACATCACCATCCCGATACCGACATTGACCACGCCTTCGGCCACCGGGAAGAGCCAGAAATAGCCTGGGATGACCGTGTCAACAAAATGAATCTCGATATCGCCAACGTTGTCCTCACAACCTTTGACGCCGCGCCAATACTCTCGGTAGCCGGCGCAGTAATGCGAACGGTCAACCATGGGCTCTTCGTAGGTTTCTTCGAGCATGGATTTCGCCACAGGGCAGCGATAACCAGCAGCACCGACGATGTTTGGGGCGTGGAATGTCAATTCCTCACCGTTTCGCCCACCGACGCGAACGACAACGCCGCGGGCGTGTCGAGCAGAACCACTTCCTTTTCCGGGGTCTTCGCCACCATTACCATCGTCGTACAGGACGTCGCGGACATCGCCGCCCTGTATCACCGCTCCACCTGCGTCTCGAACGAGTTGCTGGACCTGATTGAACAGGAGGTGGTCAAATTGTTGACGCGGCAGCGAATAGCCTGCTTCAAGTCGTTGCACGTCTTCTTCGGGCAGCGCTACACGGACGCTGTGGCCTTTGGGTGAAGAGAAGACGATGCCGGTCACGCGGAAGTGGGGCGTGCTTTCCAGCGTCTCTTTGACGCCAAGGCGCTTCACGTGGCTGAGCGATTTGCCGCCCACTGCGTCGCCGCAAATTTTGTCGCGCGGCCACGTCTCTTTTTCGATGAGCAACACGCGTTGACCTTCCATGGCCAAATAGCCCGCTGCTGCCGAACCACCAGGCCCTCCACCGACCACGATGCTGTCGAAGGATTCACCGGTTTTTGGAGCAGGGCCGGACTCGATGGGTTGCTTCCAAACCACGTCCGCTCCCGTTCGTGGCTCGCCCATGATTTCCATGGATTGGGGGCGCTCTTTGAGGGTATGGATGAGGGAGGCTCAATCACCACCACCCTCATGACCCGTGGGCTACTGCGATGGGCATGAATGACGCTAGTGTCCAAGAGACAACGTCGTTCGAACCCCAACGTCGTAAAGCCGCGTTGGTCTTGTTGGCCGTAACCCTCGTTTGGGGCGCGACCTTCATTTGGATGAAACAAGCCTTGAACGCCTTGGAGGTTGAAATTGAGACCTTTGGGACGTTTTCCGTGGTCGCTTTGCTCGTGGCCCTTCGCTTCCTCATTGCGATGGTGCTCGTGCTCGCTTTCTTCCCAAAAGCCAGGGCCGGACTTCGCTCGTCATCCATTTGGAAGGGCGGCTCAATTCTCGGCGGCCTCATGCTGGTGGGCTTCGTCAGCCAAATGGTCGCTTTGAACGACATCAATCCTTCAACATCGGCGTTCCTGACCTCGCTGTACGTTGTCATGACGGCCTTGCTGACCATGCGCATGAGCGAACACCCACCGCGACGGGCCCTTTACTGGGGCGTTTTGATGGCGACCATCGGCGCGGGCTTCATCGAAGGCCCACCACACCTTTCGTGGGGCTGGGGCGAGATCATCACGGTGATGTGCGCTCTTTTCTTCGCTCTTCACATCATCTTCACACAGAAGTTGACTTTGGAATTTGACCCGTTGATGTTGACGCTGACCTCCTTTATCGTTGTCGGGGGCGGCTCGTTGCTCCTCGCACTTGCATCAAGTGGCGCTGATGCCACGAACATGGTCAGCGATGTTTTGGCCCGAGAGGGGGTGCTGGTGCCCGTATTCCTCTTGGGCTTGGGAGGGTCGTTCTTTTGCCTGATGGCGTTAAACATGTTTCAGCGCCACATGCATCCGGTACAAGCCGCCATCATCTACGCCTTTGAACCGGTATGGGCCACTATCTTTGGTTTGGGGCTTGGCCTCGTGAGTTGGACGTGGTGGATTCCGTTTGGTGGCGGCGTGCTTTTGTTCGGAAACATATTGGTGGAAATTACATCACCGGATTCAGAAGACCAAGCCGAGCCTCAAGCCTCCGTGTAGAAGCGTTCAAGGAGCGAGTTTCGCTGGAGAAAACCGGAGATGCGTATGCCGGACAAAAAAGAATCTACTCGCTTTGCCACCCGCGCCGTTCACAGCGGCACACAACACATTGGCGATGCCGTCAACACCCCCATCTTCCAATCATCGACCTACAAATTGACCGACGAACGCTATGCGGGTTGGGCGGCGGGCGCGCAGCACACCCTCCTCTATGCGCGTCTTTCCACCGTCAATTCGGATGCTGTGGCTCAGAAGTTGGCAGCGATGGAGCATGGCGAGGATGCCGAGACGTTTTCATCGGGCATGGGCGCCATTTCGACCACCCTTCTCGCCCTGCTCAACGAAGGCGACCACATGGTCGCCAGTGCGGACATTTACGGCGGCACCTACGGGCTGCTCACCGAGGAACTTTCCCGCTTCGGCCTCTCAACAACGATGGCTGATATGCGAGACCCTTCTTCCTATGAAGCCGCCATTCAAGACAACACGAAACTCCTCTACATTGAGACTTTGACCAATCCTGTCCTCAAGGTGTGCGATATTGAGGCCATGGTGGACGTGGCCAAGCGTCACAATCTTCTGTTGATCATTGACAACACCTTCGCTTCGCCGTGGGGTTGCAAACCACTCACGATGGGCGTTGACCTCGTTATTCACTCCACGACGAAGTACTTGGGTGGTCATTCCGATATTTTGGGTGGCGCCGTGGTCGGTTCAAAGGAACTGATCGCGAAAATCTTCAGGTGCAAGATGCACTTTGGTGCAGCCCCCGACCCACATTCATGCTATCTGCTCGAGCGTGGAATGCGCACGTTGGATGTTCGCATGCCTCGGATCTGCGAGAACGCCCACACCCTCGCCCAACGGCTTGAGGCTCACGACGCCATCGAGCGTGTGTACCATTCCAAGTTGGAAAGCCACCCCGATTACGAAGTGGCGCAACGCATCCTACCTCATGGTTCTGGGATGGTTGCATTCGTTGTCAAGGGCGGCGACCAAGCAGCCCTCGACTTCATGCGAAAACTGAACATCATCTACGAAGCCACCAGCCTCGGGGGGGTTGAATCTCTCATTGAATGCCCGTTCAATTCCAGCCACATGTCTGTCCCCGAAGACATCCGAGTGGCGGCTGGTGTGGTTCCTGGCTTTGTTCGGCTCAGCATCGGTATCGAAGATGTAGAAGACCTCTGGGCCGATATTGAAGGCGCATTGTCTTCGTAGAGAAGTTCACCCATCAGGAACTTCCTGTGGTTGTTTTGAGTGTCTCAAACGTGGTCTTCCACGCTTCTTGAAGTTCTGGGATATCGGCTTCTTCTGCATTGACGAGCTGTTTCCCAATCGTCCAGAGTTCCGTGGTGGGGACGGCCCAAACACCGCCGCGGTCCCGGGCGTTGTTTTCGAAGTGCCATTCTTGTCCACCGGAACGTCCGACCGCTACCAGCCACGCCCATGCCGCGGCAGCCTCGTCCAGTGAAGCGTGTCGTGCAGTGGCTTTCCGCTCGACTGAACCCATGCCTTGGGTCAGGCCGGCCACGATGTAGTTGTGAATCATGCCGGCGGCAAGGCCCGCATTCTCTTTCGAGGGGAAGCGAGCTTTTTGTTGAGCGAGGGCTTTGGCCTGGTCAAGGCCCTTGAGGAATTTTCCAAAGGGTTTGGGCGAGTCTCGTTGTTCTTTCCAAATGGTCTCGGCGTCATCGCCTTCCAAGCCGAGGACAGCCAACGCCTCGTGGCCGTGCGTGGGCCAAAAAGCGGTGAGGACATCACCGCACGAAGCGCTCTTCATGACGCGAATACAACGGTCTTCGCGTTGTTCAGGGCTGCCTTTGGCCTCAATTCGCAAGCCAATACTGTCTTCATGAGGCTCGGTGAGAGCGAGTCGGAGAATCTCAGCGGCCAGCAAACGTTCCTCGTTTGAGCCACCCATTGGACCCAAGGCGTTTTCCAACGCTTCGAGGTCCGTTCCGTCAAGCCAAGTTTCGCCAACGAGCACACCTTCGTCGATGCTTTCCATGACGGTTTGCTTCATGGCCGAGGCAACGATACCTTCGTTCATGGTCAGGCCTTGCCAGGCGTCAATCACCTTTTCGATACCGTCGAGGCATGGTTGTGGAAGCGTTTGCCCCTCCGGCCACCCTTCCGGTGTCCAATGAGCGTCCATGGTGAGGATGGAGGGCAACAGCGGTGGAAGCATGGACAGGGCGAGGTGGTGAACAAATGGAGAATCCTTCTTTTGGAAGGTTTCGAGGGCGTCAAGTCCCAAACCGACCACAGGCCCGTGGTGGAAGCGCAATGCGACGTGCCCGGTGGCTGAAGCCCGTCCTTCGACAACGCCCTCTGGATCCAACCCCTCGGTTGTCCACACGGTACGACCATCAATTTCGGTGCTGACCAACTCAAATCTCGAACGCTTCAGGACATCGCTCAACCATTCCTCTGGTGGGTTTGGGTTGGGGCCGGTGCAGACAAAGCCCCCGTCCCAGCTGAAGAAATACATGCCTCGGCGAGCGTGGTCTTCCCAAGGAAGCATGCGCAGCGTCAAGTTGGCGTAGTTCTGAATGCCCGCCAGATAACCTGGCTTCCCGTCACCTCGGCGAACATAGGACCCTGAACCAAATGAAGAGGAATTGAACTGCCCCACCATCGTAAATTGTTCGTCGTGCGAAGCGTGCAGGGAGCCGGCGAAGGCTTTGGCAACATCGTCGCCCCGCTTGGCCATCATTCGCTTTTGCAACCACTTCAAATCGTCCTTTTTCTTGATGATTCGTTCAATTTCCGAAAGCGTCTTCGTCACCGGGTCGGTCCGTCCCCAGCGAAGCCTTCCTGAGAACAACATGGCGGGGAGATGGCTGCGTGGGTTTTCTCTAAACTGGCCCAACTCTCGAGCGAGTTTTTTCGCCGTTGCTTCGTTGGCCTGTTTGGTCCCACGCATCCTCGCCTTGGTCTTTTTTTGACCGGGAAACTCAACTTTCGATGGCGCTGGCACAGAGTTCCCCCATCACGACGGGTTTGGTGGTGAGGTTTGAGACCTTCGCGTGAAAGGGCTCATGTTCGTGGCCCTCATGGCCACACCCATGCCGACGGTGACACTGCTTGGAATCGCCCAAGACGGCGGCCGTCCGCATCCGGGTTGCCAGCGTCCGTGTTGTGCAGGCCTTGGTCCTGAAGACGTTCAGCACCCCGTCAGTTTGGGTATCGTTGATGAACACGGCCAAGGCCATCTCATTGAAGCCACGAGGGCCTTGGGTGAACAACTGCGAATTTGGGGGCACCCTCCGCTTCGTTCGGTCCTCCTCACCCATGCCCATTTTGGACACGTGGACGGCCTGGGTCTCTTTGGCCGTGAAACGCTCAACGCGTCCGGCCTCAACCTCTACGTCTCTTCTTCCATGCAGAACCTCATCGAGCGCACACCACAATGGGCCCTCATGCTCGACCAGGGCGTGTTCTCAACGACCTCCATTTCCTCAGGCGTATCCCATGCACTTTCCAATGAAATCCACATTGAGCCAATAGCCGTCCCCCACCGGGCCGAACTCTCCGACATGCACGCCTTTGTTGTCCGTGGGCCGAATCGTTCCGTCCTTTTCCTTCCAGACCACGACCGCTGGGACGATACACTTACCCATCACGGCGTATCAACGATTCGAGAATGGCTCACTCAGTTGGAGGTCGATGTGGCGCTGGTGGACGGCACCTTCTGGAGCAGCGACGAACTCTCGGGGCGCTCCCAACTTGAGGTGCCCCACCCACCCGTGGCCGAATCACTTGAACGGCTTGGGCCGCGAAGGGACGGCGACCCAGACATCATTTTCATTCATCTCAACCACACCAATCCGCTCTACAACGCCACATCCGAGCAACATCAAACACTCATGGACATGGGGTGGACGGTTGGC
>CALGEM010000011.1 GCA_937881505.1 uncultured euryarchaeote | reverse complement strand
TGTGGCAGATGCCGTGAATGTCGTTGATGGAAAACGCTTCTCCATCGCGGGCGGCGTTGAGCAGGTCAACCACAGGGTCGCAGTAAATGCGGGTGGGGTTCAGGAGGATTTCACCAAGTGTGGGGGGGCCTTCGGTCCATCGCATCAGGGTACGAGCTGGATGTTCAGCCTCAAAGGGGGCGGCATCGGTGTAGGCCAAACCCGCGTGCTCGATGATTTTGCGAACCAGCGAATAGCCGTTGGAATGGATGCCTGAGGCGGGCAGTCCGATGAGCACATCCCCTTCCTTCAGGTGCTCGCCCGTGATGGCCTGTCCCTTGGGCAGCCATCCGAGTGCCGTCCCCGACAGGTCGAGTTCAGTGACGATTCCCGGTAGTGAGGCCGTTTCGCCACCGGCAAGCGTGACTCGGGCGAGGCGACAGGCTTCGGCCAACGAGGCGCCGAGGGCAGCATGAATGGCGGGGTCGGGTTTGGGCACGGCGACGTAATCCACAAAAGCGATGGGTTCTGCGCCGACGCACAACAAATCGTTGACGTTCATGGCCATGCAGTCGATGCCAACGCCACCCCATTGTTCCAAGGTCGTGGCGATCTGAAGTTTGCTTCCCACGCCGTCGGTGGCAAGAGCGAGCAGGTTGTCGCCGAATTCAATCAGGCCACCGAACCCACCGGGCAAGTCGACCGGTGCACCGGGCGTTCCCGGGGCTCGCACGCTCTTGGAGAGCGCACCGATGAGTGAGGCGACCGCCGAACCCTCAAGGTCGATGTCGACCCCTGCACTGGCGTAGTCCATGGGCTCACTCATGATGCTTCCAACGGTCGGCGTTTCATGAAGCAATCGCTTCGGATTCAAGCGTCCATGACGAGGCGAGTCAAGGGCAGCAACCCCTCCAGACTTTGGTGGAGGCGATGACCGTCGTCCACCACGTGAAGCGAGACATGGTCCAGGTCTGCAGACGCCTTTTCACTGTTTGAGAGGGGAACAACATCGTCCTGTGAACCGTGAAGAATGGCGGTTGGGTGAATCAAATCAGGCCAAGCCAATTCCTGAACCGCTTCCATGAACGACCATTCCAAGACGACGGGCTCTTCCCACCCCGGTGGATGAAATGCGTGATTGCCCGTTTGCTCCCAGGTTTCCATTGCGTCCCTTCCAAGCGTTTGCTCGACCAAGTCAGGGTAGCCAAAGGCCGGAGCAAGCAAGACCAACCTCAAGTCAAGGTCGGGCCGCTGTGCAGCGGCGTTGGCCGTTGCCAATCCCCCGAAGGAGGACCCGATGAGCACATCAAACGGCCCTTGTTCGTCAATGGCTTCCAAGACCGCTCGGGTCTGGCTGGCTTGGTCCCACCCAAATTTCCGCATGTCAACGGTCACGACCTCCCAACCTTGAGCGCGCATCCACGCTGCTTTGCTGCTGTCTGTGCTCGACCAGAGGCCGTGGGCAAAGGTCACCCTCATGGTGGAAACTCATGGCCAGCGCTACAAGGATTCTTCGCCTTCCGTGCATCTCCACATGACGCCTCATTTGATGAAAACCATGCGCTTGCAGGGCTGCGTTCTTCCAGTGGAAACGAGGGGGTGCACATCATCGCGAACAATGATTATATCCGCTCGCCAATGTTGTTCAGTGTCCCGGCGGTGAACACCATGTCTGCGATTCAAGAATTTGACCTCCCCGCCCGCTGGACTTCCTTGCTGCAAGACAAGTATTCCGAAGCCATCCACAACCTCGCTAAAATGTGGCCTGACGAGGGGTCATTGGAAGTTTCCTACCGTGAGGTTGAGGGCTATGACCACGAATTTGCTCAGGACATTCTGGCCAACCCAGACCACCATTTCCGAGCAGCGAATCAAGCGTTGCGCCAGTTTCTCCTCGATGCAGGGGAAGGCAATTTGATGCCCTTTGTCCGCATCGTTCACCTTCCAAGTGACCAAGTGAGGACCGTTTCTCAACTTCGTGCTGACGATATTGGCCGCCTCATCGCTATCGATGCGGTAACCACCAAAATCACCGGTGTTCGCCCCCGTCTTTACACGGCGGTGTTCAAGTGCGCCGCATGCGACCACGAGATGGAGATCAACCAACCCAACGAACAGGAACTCATCGAGCCGATTGAATGCATCCAAATCGACGGAGGCTGCGGCCGGCCTAAACGGCAGACGCGTTTCTTCCTCATGCAGCAAGAATCCCATCTCATCAACTCACAATTCATTGAACTCCAAGAACTCCCTGAACAGATGAAGGGCGGCATCCAACCCGAACGTATCCTGTGCATCGGTGAGCAAGACCTCGCAGGGCGTCTGAATCCCGGTGACCGCGTCAAAGCGAACGGTGTGTTGTTCATCCGCTCACAGCGAAAGGGCGGCAAGGACACACCGGTGTTCGACATCTTCCTGCGCATCCATTCCCTTGAGCGCCAAAACATCCCGCTCGAAGAAATCGTCATCTCTGAAGAAGAGGAGACGGAAATCAAAGAAATCGCTCGTTCCGAAGACGTCTACGATTTGCTTACGCGCAGTATTGCGCCCTCCATCTTCGGTATGGAGCGCATCAAAGAATCGCTCATGTTGCAGCTCTTTGGTGGTGAAGCACAGGTCAACGAAGACGGCACTCGCAACCGTGGCGACATCCACATTCTTCTGATGGGCGATCCCGGTGTGGCGAAGTCGCAACTCCTACACTACATGTCGACCATATCGCCCCGTGGCCGATTTGCCTCGGGCCAATCCGCATCGGCGGCCGGTTTGACCGCTGCCGCCGTTCAAGACGCAGCGGCGGATGGGCGGTGGACCTTGGAGGCCGGTGCCTTGGTGTTGGCCGATTTGGGCCTTGCCGCGATTGACGAATTTGACAAAATGAACACGGCCGACCGTTCCAGCATGCACGAAGCCATGGAACAGCAGAGCATCTCCATCTCCAAGGCTGGTATCAACGCCAGCCTGCGCACCCGATGCGCTGTGTTGGCCGCTGCCAACCCAACCAGCGGCCGATTCCAACCGGTCAGTGACGTACCGTTCACCTCCCAGATCAACTTGGCGCCACCGCTGATTTCCCGATTCGATATCATCTGGTTGTTAACCGATACACCGAACGAACAATCGGATGAAAAAATTGCATCGCACATCATCGATAACCGCCTCAAAGGAAGCAGTGAATTGCTGGTCAATGAAGGCACCATCCCCAACCCGGCGAAAGCGACATCGACCAGCAAAGAAGCGAAGAAAGTGGATGGAAAATACCAGATTCTCCCTCGTGAAATCTTGCGCAAATACGTCGCTTATTCAAAGCGAACCTTCCATCCCAAACTTGACGAGGAGGCCAAAGCAAAAATCGTGGCCTACTATGTCCAAACTCGAAAGCAAGGCGGCGATTCCGAAGACAGCGTGGCCATCACGGCTCGGTCCTTGGAAGCGCTGTCCCGTTTGGCAGAAGCGAGCGCTCGTATTCGGCTCCAAGAGGTGGCGACGGTGGAAGATGCCGACCGAGCCATCCGTTTGACCAAAACATGGCGGCATGAACTCATGGGCGAGAACTTTGACATGACCACCATTGAATCTGGGAAGAAAGGAAAGGTCCGCAACCAAGAGAAAGTCATCATCGACATCGTCTCTGTGCTTCAAAACGATTCGGGAACAGCGGCGAATTTGCTCGATGTCTTGACCGAGGCGGAACGGCGGGACATACCCCGCGGCAAAGCCGAGGACATCATCGACAAGTTGTGTCGTGACGGACGTATGATGCGCCCGTCAGGCTACGACACGCTTCAAGTCGTTTGAGTTTGAATCAAGGGTTGTGCTCATGAAGGGTGAGCACCTCGCATCACCATGGCCGATGAACCGCAAGGCGATGTCCATCGCTCCTCGGCTTTGGACCCGGATCAATTGGGTTTCATGTGCGGCATTGAGGTTCACCAACAATTGGCGACCGGCAAACTTCACTCAAGGCAAAGCGGTGAACTGTATGACATCACCGTGGAGACCTTGCCAGAGGATTGGCCACGATTTGAACGGCGCTTGCGTGCCAGCCGAGGCGAAGGCGGGGCCGTCGATGTCGCCGCCCGGTTTGAGTCAAAGCGAAATCGTACCTTTGTCTACGCCCAATCGCCAAATGCTGGCCTCATTGAACTGGACGAACAGCCTCCACTGGCCTTGGACGAGAACGCACTCGACATCACGCTGACCGTCGCCGCCCTTCTGAAATCCAAGCCGGTGTCATTGATTCAAACGATGCGAAAGACCGTCGTGGACGGCTCAAACACGAGCGGGTTTCAGCGCACCTCCCTCATCGCTACCGACGGTGTGTTGGAGACCGACGAAGGGACGGTCGGCGTGGACGTCGTCTGCCTGGAGGAGGACAGCGCTCGAAAACTCGAAACCGTGAGCACGGCCCACGGCCAACAGGTTCTGTACAATCTCGACCGACTCGGTCTGCCCTTGATTGAAATCGCAACCTCGCCCGACGTCGTTTCTCCCGACCACGCCAAGAGTACCGCCATGGCCTTGGGACGCGTACTCCGCCAAACACGCCGTGTACGCCGCGGTCTTGGCAGCATTCGCCAGGACCTCAACGTCTCGATTGGCGCAGGCGACCGTGTTGAGATCAAAGGGTGCCAAGACCTCAACTGGATTCCCAAAATCATCCGTCTTGAAATGGCCCGCCAACTCCACTTTTACCGGCTGGCTAACGAACTCAGGTCCGACTTGGGTCTTCCACCTCTCCCACCACATCGGGACCTTGATGATGCATCGGTGGAAGCCGAGGTCGCCAAAGCCGTTGGCGAGCATCTGCCCTTGGCGCTGCAGGATGTCTCATCGGTGTTCGCAGGCACATCATCGGGCATGATCGCCGATGGTCTCGCCGGTGGCTCGGTCATGAAGGCTCTCCCGCTCAAAGGTCTGCTTGGTAGGTTGGGGAAGAAATTGCCCGATGAGGATGGTGCTCAACTTCCGCGACTGGGGCGAGAATTGGCAGGTGCTGCGAAACTTGCGGGCGTCAAAGGCATCTTCCACGCCGACGAACTGCCTGCCTATGGCATTACGTCGGATGAAGTTGAGGCCGTTCGCTCTGAACTGGGTATTTCCGAGGGCGACGGATTCGTCCTTTGTTGCGCTCCTGATTGGCAGGCCACCTTGGCGCTTGAAGCCGTGCTCGACCGTGCCCGACTGGCCTGGCACCGAATTCCGCAAGAGGTGCGAAATGTGGTGGTCAAGAAAGGCGCTCCAGAAGACGGGACCACAGCGCCAATGCGTCCCTTGCCAGGGCGCTCTCGAATGTACCCTGAAACGGATGTTCCTCCACAAGGGCTGACCGCCGAAGATTGGCAAACCGTTCTCGATACGCTTCCGATGTCGGACCAAGCCCGAGCCGAACGCCTTGCTTCCTACGACATGTCAACCGACCAGTCCGACCAGTTGCTGGCAAGAGAACTCGACGATATTTTCTGTAGCCACGCTGATGGCTTGCCCGCCAAAGCATGGGCGGCTTTGCTCTTGAATCATGATGAAGAACATCCCGAAACGCTGGCGGGAATCCTCGCTTTGCGAGAGAGCGGCCATCTTTCACGGGACCATGTTGACCGTGTGGTGGAGGCTCATCAAGGACGACGAGCATCCCTTGAGGAACTCCAAACCTTCTGCGAAGAACACGGTCTTGCGCCTGCGGATATCGGTGGATTGGAAGAGGTCATCAACGGCATCATCGCCGAGCGTCTGGACTTTGTCAAAGAGCGTGGCATGGGCGCAATGGGCCCGTTGATGGGCGTGGTCATGCAGGCGGCGGGTGGCGCTGATGGAAAGGAAGTCAGCGCTCTTCTTCGGGCTGCAATTCAAGCCGCATTGGAGTGAGACCAAATGAGGCGTTTTGCGCTTCTGTGCTCCTTGCTCTTTGCGGTTCTTCTCATTCCTGCTGGGACAGCCTCGTGGTCGGCGAACTGGTCGGTTGACCTTGGGCCCGGCTACATCACCACATCACCCGTCGCCGATGAACAGCGAGTTTACGTTCGCACCTCGGGGTTTTGGACGGGCGCTGAGCGACCGGAAGTCAAGGCGTTCTCTCATGATGGTTCACTGGAGTGGACATACCGGAGCGACACCACCACGCAACACGATATGGCGCCCTTGGTTTTGAAGAACGCCGGCACCGGATCGTGCGGTTCATGGCCCGACCTCTTGCTCGTGGGTTGGGCCAACGGTGAGTTTACTGCTCTTCATCCAAACAACGGAACACTGGCTTGGAAGGTCAGCACACCGGTGGACGGATGGGGCATCACGGGTGCACCTTTGCTTGATGACGACCATGTCGTAGTGCCCACGAGAAACGGGATGACCCGTCTCTGTCTGGCTGACGGTCAGGTGGATTTTTCCGTGAATTTGAGCCTTGGATGGCGCAACGGTATCACCTACGCCGATGGCCATTATTGGACGGGCAGTGAAACGGACCATCTTTGGCAGGTAGATGCCGATGGCAACGTCGTGGCGAGCCACAACCTTTCGGGGCAACTTCGTCATGCCCCCGTTCTGCTCGACGATCGCTTCCTTCTCCATGTGCAACACGCCACATCAAGCACGATTTCCACCTACAATTTGACGTCAGGCGTGCTCGAAGACATCCATGCATCAGGGGCTTCTCCAGCACTTCCCTTGCTGATGGGCGAGACGGTCGTCTTCGGTGATAACGAGGGATTGACCTCTGTTCGTTGCTCGTCAACCTGCTCGGTTCTGGACCGCTTGACGACCAAAGTGAACGGCGAGATGGCGAGTACATCATCAGGTGAGTTCTATGCTCCAGTCAACGCACCTGGCGAAGGCTGGTTGGTTGTCCAACTCAACACCACTGGTGGGTTTTCGCTTGGCGAGTCGTTCTCAACACCGCACGATGGTTATGGCACGTCCGCTCCCGTAAAGTTCGACGGCTGGCTTTTCCTTGGAAACGATGCAGGTGTTCTCATGGCCTACTCAACCACGCCCTCGCCAACTGAATCCACGGAATCAGAGGAGCAGAATGGATGGGCTCTTTTGGGCATGCTGAGTGTTGCTCTGGCCATCGGAGGGGCCTCTTGGTTCGCACGGGATGGGCGGTTTTCCGCCGCTTGGCGTATGTTTTCGCTGACGATATTGGTGGTGGCGTTATTGATGCTTCCAGAAGTCTCGAAGACATGGAATTCCGCTCTGGTCGAGGACAACTCACCAGCCACTACTGAGTGGGATGATTCCTGGCCAGAGGCGTGGTTGGGCACGCAAATTGTGGTGTTTGAACTCCCCGAAGACACATTCACGGTCGGGGGTTTGGTCGGTCACTCGACCGTGTGGAGCCTCACACAGGAAGCCGCACAGAACGAGAATCTCCCGATTGTGGCGGAAGAAACCGGTCTTGGCCTTTACCTGCTTTCCATCAACGGAACCGAAGGTTCGGGATGGGAGTATTTCCTCAACGGCGAGCGTGGGGCATTGGCGGTGGACGACGCTGCGGTTGATTCAACCGTGGTAGTGCGCTGGAGTCTTGCTTGATGGTGGCAATGCTCAAGGCCGTCACCCCTCTCGGATAGGTCATGTTCCAAGCCCTCGGCGTCCACGGTCCCGTGCTGACGCCCCTCGCAAGTGCGTTGTTGGACATCACGTTGGTGAGCGTAGCCTTCGCTTTCTTTGTCGGTGGTTCACGCACCAATCGCATGACGATGGGCATGTTGGCCACCATGGTCGTCGCGATGGCAGCGTTGCGGGTCTTGATGCAACCGCTCCCTAACGTGCAACCGCTCACGGTGGCGGCTCTCTTGGTCGGCGCTCATCTTGGTGCTCGGCGAGGTGTGGCTTTCGCCATCCTGGCCACGCTGCTTTCCAACCTGCTCATCAGCCACGGCTGGTGGACCCTCTTCCAAGCCGCTGGTTGGGCCATCGTGGCCGTGATTGGGGCCCGATCGAACCTCGTTCAGAACGGACAACTCCAACTTCAGCGTTTGGCTCTCGCCTCCGTTGCATCAGCCGTGGTGTTTGGCTTTGTTTCCACGCTCTCGCTCGTGACCTCGGCGATGACACCATCGGCGTTCATCGTCTTGCTGGGCCAAGGGTTGCCGTTTGATGTCGTTCATGCTCTTGGCAACCTTGTCTTCGTGATTTGGATGGCGCCTTCACTTCACCAGTTCCTCAGCGGATTAGCGGCATCGGAGAATGAATCGCTTGCGGTGGGTGAGGTGCATGGCCTCGATGCATGATGCGCCGACCATGGCCCTCGTCGTTCGACAAGACTTGGCGTTGAGCACGGGAAAAATCGCCGCTCAATGTGCGCACGCTGCCGTAGAAGTTGTTCGGGCTGCGCGCCGAACCCGACTTTTGGAGCGATGGCGAGCGGGTGGTTCGCGAAAGATTGTGCTCGCCGTCGACGACCTCGATGCACTGCGCGAACTTCATGCATCCATTCCTTCAGCCTGCCACGCTCACCTCGTCACCGATGCTGGGCGTACCGAAATTCCAGCGGGAACGGTGACCGTCCTCGGTCTTCTGGGGCCCCGTCGCACCATGGACACCTTGGTTCGTCATTTGAACACGCTTTGAGGAGATGGTATCGTGGGGCTGCGTTCTTTCCTTCACCGATTAACCGCGCCCAAACCCTCTCATCGTACCGTTGATGCACCCGTGAAACTCGTGTGCGTAGTCAACCAATCGCTCAAGATGGGGAAGGGAAAAATTGCGGCCCAGGTCGGCCACGCATCGGTTCAGGCCTTTCTCAACGCCGGCGTCACTCATCCATCCGAAGTTGAGGCCTGGTTGGCCTCCGGCCAGAAAAAAATATGCCTCAAAACGCCAGATACGAAGGATTTCGATGCGCTGCAAAAGGAAGCTCGTCGGCTTGACGTCCCCGCACACCTTGTCCACGATGCCGGTCACACCCAGATTCCTGCGGGCTCCCAAACGGTGCTGGCTCTTGGCCCGTTTGATGAAACGGTGCTCGACGAGTTGACTGGCCATCTCAAGTTGTTGTAATCACGGCATTCATGAAGGAGAGCGTTGAGGCGATTTCATGCGCGAACATCCCTCCTCGAGAATCGATTTCCGCTCCGATACGGTCACCCAACCAACCAAGGCCATGCGGGAAGCGATGCTCAGTGCTTCGGTGGGCGATGATGTGTTGGGCGACGACCCAACCGTCATTGAACTTCAAAATCGCGTGGCCAAGATGTTCGGCAAAGAAGCCGGCTTGTTCGTCGCCTCCGGGACCATGTCCAACGCCATCGCTTTGAGAACACACACCGTTCCGGGGGATGAAATCGTGTGCGACAAAACGGCGCACATCTATCGCTACGAAGGTGGTGGATATGCGGCCCTTTGCGGCGCTTCCATCGCTTTGGTCGACGGTGTGGGCGGCCTCATGTCGCCCGAACAGGTGCGCCGGGCCGTTCGAAAAGCAGAAGGTTCGGGCAGCCACTACCCGAACGGGTCGCTTGTTTGCGTGGAAAACACCTCCAACCTCGGAGGCGGAGCATGCTACGACCAAGCCACCCTTGATGAAATCGCCAAGGTCGCCAAGGCACTGGACTGCAAAACGCACATTGACGGCGCCCGTATTTTCAACGCCTCGCTGGCCACCGGCGTGGACGTTGCCCGAATGTGTGAGCACTATGATTCGGTCTCGATTTGTTTTTCCAAAGGACTCGGTGCACCCGTGGGCTCGGTTCTGGTCGGCTCGGCGGAGTTCATCGCTCGCGCCCATCGCTGGCGGAAGATGTTCGGGGGAGGGTGGCGACAAGCAGGCTTACTCGCTGCCGGCTGCCTCCACGCCCTCGACCACCATGTGAATCGTTTGGATGAAGACCACAGCCGGGCGCTTGTTGTCGCCAACATGCTGAATGCACTCCCAATGTTTTCGGTGGACCTTGCCAGCGTTCAGACCAACATGGTCTATGCAGAAACCACCGAATCTGCGGCGGATGTCGTCGCTAAATTTGCTGAACACGGCATTGACATGTTTGACCTCGCCGACAATCGAATTCGGGTCGTGATTCACCTTCACATCACCGACGAAGACATCGAACAATTCAGGGCCGTTTTGGATCGTTATTGGGCTTGAATTGTTGATATATGCTCAGCGAATTTGTTTGCTATGAAGAGCGTACGCGAGATTGACTGCAAGCACAATCCCGGATCGACGGACACAGAAACTGTTTGTTCGCTTTGCCAATCGATCGTTGATTATCAGCCTCGGAGCGGGTTCCAACCCTGCCTTCGAGTTGAAGAGCACGAACGAGCCATGGCCTTGTTTGGGGGGCCAGGAGG
>CALGEM010000010.1 GCA_937881505.1 uncultured euryarchaeote | reverse complement strand
CTGAACCGCCAACCCGTCGACCGCACCCCTGTTTGGTTCATGCGCCAGGCGGGAAGACACCTCCCGGAATATCGAAAACTCGCCGCTGAGCACTCGTTTTGGGAACGCTGTCAGGACCTTGACCTGTGCACCAACATCACCATGCAACCCATCCAACGCTACGGTTCAATCGACGCCGCCATCGTGTTCAGCGACATCCTCACGCCTCTTCCTGCGCTTGGCTATGAGGTGGAATATGGAGGCGGAATTCGCATTGACCCCTTCACGTTTGACGATGTTGATGACTGGACGGCCTTCTCTGCAAGGAAGCATGCACCTTGGGCCGCCGATGCCCTCAAAGCCATCGGCGAGGAACGCCAAGACATTGCTCGTTTGGGCTTCGCAGGTTGTCCGTGGACGACATCGTTGTACTTGCTCGCCGGCGGGACAGGAGACAAAGAATTCCACAACACCAGAGCGACCGTTTTCTCAAACCCAGAGGCATCTGAACGCGTGCTGATGAGGATGGCTGATGCTGTGGGTCATCTGCTTGCCGACCAGGTTAACCACGGCGGCGCTGACGCCGTTCAGTTGTTCGACACATGGGCCGGGCTTTTGTCGGTCGAGGACTACCAACGCATTGCCTTGCCCGCTACGAAACGGGCTATTGAGGTGTTTAGAGAACAAGCCAATCAGCGTGTCCCTCTGATTCATTACGCCAAAGGCAGCGGGCATCTCCACCATGTCATCCGAACGCTTGACATCGACGCTGTGTCGTTGGACTGGCGTGATGACCTGCGGGCGAACCGTACGGCGTTTGGAGACCGTTTTGCCTTTCAAGGAAACCTTGACCCCTCTCGAATGCACGGGAGTCCAGAGGCGGCGACTCTAGCGGCACAGCGCGTGTTGGACGAAGCGGGCGATGCACCGGGGCATGTGTTCAATCTCGGCCATGGTTTTGCTCCGGGCGCTCAAATCGATTGTGTCGAAGCGGTGCTGCGTTTGATCACGGGTGAATCCGCATGAGACAGACCATGGTCGACATGGTGTATCGGCTTCAAGACACCATTTGTGACGCCATTGGAGCGCTTGACGCCTCCTCTTATCGCGAAGACGAATGGACTCGCGAAGAAGGTGGAGGTGGGCGAAGCCGTGTGTTCTCCGAAGGAAACGGGTTCGAGAAAGCAGGGGTGAATGTGAGCG
>CALGEM010000009.1 GCA_937881505.1 uncultured euryarchaeote | reverse complement strand
AACAGAGGGGGCCTTGGGGGAAGCAGGGTTCTGGGCCTCCATGTTTGCAGTCTGCGCGGTTGCGTTCGGTATCATCACTTCACCAGTGAACGCTCTGGGCGTCATGATGCAAGCACCCTCCCTCGCTGAAGAGGAGCGATGAGACAGCACATCCCAGCGTTAGGTTGATGCCAAACACGAGGTTCGCCTTGTATGGGGAAGAACATGCGTCGAATGCTTGCGGTGCTGGTGCTTGCGTTGTTGATGGGGCCGGTCACCGGTTCCTTGGTGGTCAAATCCGAACCGCTCGGTTGGCAGGCTGTGGACGCAGAAGGCGTGCAATGGATGCCCGCTGGCTACAGTTTTGAAGTGCCAAAACAGGCCGAAGCAGCATGGTTGAATGACAACACCCCTTGGTGGGAACGCACGGCGCTTGATCAAAACCGAAACAATATTCACGACAGTTTGGAGACCTTTGAGGGCACAACCGGTATCGGATTGTCCTACGGTGTCGAGGTCAGCGACGTTCACCTTGCCGTCCTTGAAAGCATGAACCTGACCGTCGTGGATGTCATTGAATCCGTGGATGCCGTCCTGCTTGGTCAACTCGATGCCTCGTTGGCCTTCCAACTCGCTGACCTTGATGATGTGGTCATGGTCGAGCGCTACGGTAACCTCGTCTTCTACGGCGACATCCAAACGCCTGCTGTCAAAGCCCGCAACTCCAGTTTCTACCCCATGGGTGCGTGGGACCTCGGCTTCACCGGTGCCAACGTCAACATCGCCATGGTGGACACGGGTGTCGATAACGAACATCCAGGACTGAATCAGAAGTTCATCGCTGGCTACGATGCCGTGTGCTACGTCCACACCGACCCGCTGTGCACGGCAGGCGGGGCGCGTGAGACCGATGGCACCTACGACCCGGATGACGGCAACCAGCACGGTACGGCCTGCATGGGCATGGCGGCCGCCACCGGTATCGATGCAAGCGGTGCACAGACCGACTTCTACGGTTCGGCTCCCGATGCCGACCTCGTCGATGTTCGCATCGGTACGGATTTGGGCGCTGGCCCGTTTGAAAATTACCTGATTGAACAAGAATTCTACGAGTCGGCCATGAACGGCCTGCAGTGGATCATCGACAACAAGGACACGGCCTGGCAGGGCGCGGACGAGGACAGCTACGGCATCGACATCATCTCGCTCTCTTGGGGCATCACCTCGCACGAGGGCGGAGGCTCGGACGGCGAGGACATGCACAGCCGTATTCTCAACGAGGCGATGGAAGCCGGTGTCGTGGTCAGTGCTGCAGCAGGCAACGACGGGCCAGATAACGATGGATTGTCCGGCATGGGCTCCTCAAGCCTCTCCATCACCGTCGGTGCGACCGACGACAAGAACACCATCGACCGAAGCGACGACACCGTGGCTTCCTATTCCTCCCGTGGCGAGAGGAGGGACAACGGCGACGGCAATCCCCTCAACGAATTGAAACCCGAAGTTTCTGCACCCGGCACCAACATCGTTCAGGCCGAGGGCTGTGTCACCTCTGGAGGCTGTGTCAACCTCGCCGGTGGTTCTGCAGAGGACAACGGCTACACCGGGCGCGGCTCCGGTACATCCTACGCTACGCCAGCTGTCTCGGGTATTCTGGCCATGATGATCGAGGCGAACCCCGACTTGACCACCGCTGAGATGAAAGAAATTCTCAAGTTGACGGCTGAGCGACGGGGCGAGCCGTCCAATGCAGCGGTTGACCCGTTCTGGAACCGAGATTTCGGTTGGGGGATGGTGGACGCTTACGAAGCGGTCAAACTCTCCATCTACCTCGCTGAGGCCAACTTGACCGGAACCATCGACGTCACCTCGCAGGTGCACATCAGCAATTCTTCAGTCAACGCCAGTACGGGACTTCACGAAATTCGCGGTCTTGCTTGGGGCCAGTCCGGCTCCATCGCCAGCGTTGAATTCCGAATTGGGAACGGTCCGTGGACGGAAGCCACCTACGAAACCGTGGAGGGTGGCCTTGCTGCCCTTGAACGATTCGAGTGGGTTGTGGCGCTCGACCCGGCCCAACTGGCGGCTGGAAACCAAAGCGTTGAGATTCGAGGCCTGAACGACCAAGGCGCACCTTCTCTGCCGGTGTTCACCACCGTTGTGGGGTCCGGTGGCGGCGAGGACAGCGTCGGATTGGGCGTTGACCTCATTTCGCTCAGCGCTGTTTTGGTCCTCCTCATCCTCCTTGGCCTCTTGGTGCAGGGTGCGCGAATCGACGAGCCAAGTACCCTTCATTCGTTGAGCGAAGGTCCAGTTGAGGATGCGCTCTTGTTGGACGACCAAACGCCTCCGGAAGCAGAGGCCAAGGCTTCAACGAATCGCAAGAAATCGTGATTGCATTCAAATGGATGGCGGCCTTGGCCCAGCCATGGCCAACTTCAGCGACCGTGCTCTTGCCATCCAACCCACAGGGGTTCGCAAGATGTTCGACCTCGCAGGGGATGATGTCATCTCCTTTGGTTTGGGCGAGCCTGATTTCCAACCACCGCAGGTAGCCATTGAGGCCTTTTACCAAGCCATGCTCGATGGACGAAACAAGTACACCACCACGGCTGGCTTGCCCGCCCTGCGCAAGAAAATCGCCGAATCTTGGTCGGCCTACCAAACGGGCATGGATGAAAACAACGTCTGCATGACGATGTCGGGCACCAACGCCCTTCTCAACCTCTTCATGACCATCATCAACCCCGGTCAAAACGTGCTTCTTCCCGAACCCTACTTCCCGCTCTACGGTCCCGATGCGACCTTGGTGGGTGGGGAAAGCAAGTACTACCCGTGCTTGTTTGAACATGAATTCATTCCTCAAGTTGAGGATCTGGAGGCCTTGGTGGACGAGAACACGGTGGCCATTCTCTACAACTTCCCAAGCAATCCAACGGGGGGCACCCTCAACGAACAACAGCGCGATGACTTGCTGGCCTTTGCAAAGAAACACGACCTTTGGATTATCTCCGACGAAGTCTACGACCGCATCGTGTTTGAGGAGGACCACGTCTCCTTCATGGGCACAGGCTACGACAAGCTGATGGTCGTCAATTCCTTTTCCAAAACCTTCGCCATGACCGGCTGGCGTATCGGCTACATCATTTCCACCAACCTTGAAGCCATGAAGCAGGTCGTCAAAATTCAGTATTACATCTCTGCTTGTTCCAACGACGCCATGCAATACGCCGTGCTCGAAGCCATGGAAAAGGCCAACGACTACCCCGACGAAATGGCAACAGAATTCCAAAAGCGGTGTAACCTCATCGTTGACCGCCTCAACGCCATGCCGGGCGTTCAGTGCCACCGCCCAAAGGGCGCCATCTACGTCTTCCCAAAGGTCGACGTTCCAGGCATGACCTCAGAAGAAGTGGCTCTTGAATTGCTCAAGGACGGCGTGTTGTGCTCTCCAGGAAGCGCTTTCGGACCTTCAGGAGAAGGACATCTCCGCTTCGCCTACACCATCGGTCAAGAGGACATCTCCCGGGGCATGGACAAGGTCGAAGCGACCCTGCATCGCCTCCAACAAGCATGAGGCGATTCCCGTGTCACTGTCCGCATCCCTCGGGTTGTTTTTCCTCGGGGCGAGCATCGGCCATGTCGGCCCCCGTCTACCAACGCTGTGGATGACCCGCGCCAAAGGCTTCAACGGACGTTTCCCACCTCATCCTCAGCCCGTCCCCCTCTCGCCATATTTGACCCAGCGTGTGCTCCACATGCGTGTGTTTTACTGGCTCAGTTTTGTCTTGGGTGCGTTGATGTTGGGATTCGGTGCGGCCAGTTTACGTTGGGGTTCGGCTTCCTTTGGTTTTGGTTTGTGGGTGGCTGCGTCTTGGATGATGCTGTCCCGTTCACAAGCATGGCTTGCTGGTCGTCCAGCCCCATGGAGTCAAGACCTTGCAGTTGAATTGCAGACGGTGATGAACCGTAGCCGCATCACCCGTTGCTGTTCCAACCCGAGCCCTCAATGGGAGGTGCAGTCCATCTCCTGCTCAACGTGTGGTGCCGTGCTCTCTCGCACCGCTCGCCCTGACCTCGGGCGTCCTCGTTCAGAAGGCCGTATCGCTGGCATGCTCCGGCTTCTCATCACCGACGGCCACCCTATCGCTTCACCGCTCCCCGAGGTCAAGTTGGAAGAAGAATAGCGTTCTTTTCTCGCTCACAGGGGCAACCTTTGAGAAAAGACTGTGATGGCTCCACCCTATGGAAGGCCGCCAAGCGGTTGGTTCGTTGGTTGCCCGTGTCGGCTTGACAGGGCAATTGCTCGGCCAAATTTTCCTCACACCAATGGCGGCGTTTGCCCTGACCTATCTGTTGGTGTTTTCAGCGAAGGGTGGAGAAATTCGTTTGAGTGTAGAGGTGGACATGATCCCTTGGATTGGGATGGCCTCATTGTTCTACGGAATGTTGGCGTTGCTGTTGGCCCTCGGCATGGGCGGGTTTGCGCCGCTACGCGTTATCGAATCGGGTGGTTGGCGATTGGCGCTCGGTCTGACCCGACACCAGGGCAGTTCCGTCCACCGTTTTTCAGCGCGCCAGAAATACGCCGCATCCGCCCACGGGCGCCTTTCCCTTTTGGTACACGACCGATTTGAAGAGGGTCACGCTCTTTGGACCATTCGCGGTTCGTTGGTGCTGCTCGCCATTCCATTCCAAGTCATGTTAGCCACGATTCCACTTTCGCTGGTGTTGATGTTTCCCGAGGGCGTCGTGCATCAAAACCGTCAGTTGGAATTGGCGCTCTTGTTGTACGGGATGTGCCTTTACATCTCGATTCGAGCCTTCCCCAGTTTTGCTCGTCGCTACATCACGCTGGCTTCGCTTGGTTGAAAGTTCCTCGGCAACACCTTGCGCATATCGTGGGCCTTTCCGGTCTTCTTGCTTTGGTCCATGGGCCAGTTATCCACTTACATTGTTCAGCGAGCGCTTGGTGAAGACATCGCTCTCAACATCGCTTTCGAGAAGCAATTGTTTGAATCGCTCATCTCAGCTGGGTCATCGCCCGAGACCTCCTTTCTGAATCTCCTTACGGCCTTGGCCGTCATGCCCATGGCGGCGTTCACCACACTGGCTGTTCTTGGCGGTGGTGCAGGGACGCCACCAGCATGGATGAAGCCCGGAAGCAAAGGCGGCGTGGATGATACCCAAGAGCAACTCGACATGCTCTCGGCTGGTTTGGACCAGTTGGCAGCCGACGTTAACGAATCCAAGCAGCAACAGCCCACGCCAGCGTACACACCGGCCGTCGTCCAACAGGTGGTGGTGCCGGTTCCGGCCCTGAGCCGGGACGAGCTGTTGCTGTTGCCGTACTACACCACCCTGATTCCTGAGGTGGGGTGCGGCGACCGGGACTACCTGCAGATGCAGGACCGTATTTCCGCGGAGTCGGGCGGCATCAGCGCGGCCTTCAGCGCCAAGGGGCGGGTTGATGACGTTCAGGACCTGTCCGGTTATCTGGTGTTCAGCGGCAAGGCGCTGGCCCGCAACCGGGACAAGCTGACCCGGTTGTTGCGGGACGTATATACCGGCGCCCGTTTCGACGAGAAAGACCGGGTCCGGGAAATCATCGCCCAGATCCGGGCCCGCCGTGTGCAGGCGGTGACCGGCAGTGGTCATGCCCTGGCCATGGGCGCGGCGTCCCAGGGACTGAGCGCCGGCGCCTGGCTCTCCTATCA
>CALGEM010000008.1 GCA_937881505.1 uncultured euryarchaeote | reverse complement strand
TGAATGGGGTATATGTTCCAGTTTAGTCAAATATTACTACGAATTGAGGTTAACTATGACCACAGGTGCAGGACACTCCGATGATACTTACAGGGCGACAAAAGCAGACGGTGCGATAAACTGGGGTTGTTTTTCAATCAAAAAGCGCAGGTCAATTGGAGGCTTCCAAGTTGGCTGCTATGTAGTTGAGGATTTTGACGGAAATACCTCAGGGTATGAACATTGGAAATACTTTGCAATGTGCAATCATGGGAATAAGAGTCCTGGTGCAGACACAAGAAAGGATGTTATTGAGCAAGCAAAAATGAGCATGGATTATTGTTCAAAATGTGCGAGTTTGTTCGAACTAAACAAAAAGTGAGCGAACAAGCAACAAACCAATTCGGATGTGTTGGAAGGGTCTATCCGAAATCCCATCCAACAGGAAGAAGTCGTCGGAAGGGCTCGCAGTGGGTCTTTTCAGATGCTACCGAGGGCTCAGCCCCAACCCATCAATTGACGGAAGGTTGGCGATGCACAGAGTTTGTTGACGTCGTCAGAGGAGAAGTACTGCGCAGCAAGAGCAGCGCGAACTTCTGCTTCGCTCTTTCCGGTTGCGCCGACCATGTTGATGACACGGTTGTAGCTACCGCCACCGGAAAATCTGGCGCCGCTGTAGCCTGCGTTGGGTTGTCCAAAACTGTAGGATTGCGAAGGCGCTGAGCCTTGACCAAGGAGGCGGGCGAGGAGGTTTTGCAAGAAACCCATGTTGATCATCTCGATGACTGCGGGGCTGCCCGGGCCCCGCAGTCGGTTGGTGTCCCCACCGCATGCGGTGGCAGGTCATCGCTTTGCAGCTCTCTTGGGCAATTTGGTGTTATATTTGCGGGCCTATAATGGTTCATGTTTTTGTAACCACGCGGAAAGCAGGTTCTCTGCGGCCCGCAACCTCGTGTTCGCCCACGTCGATCTCAACACCGAGGCGTTGCATCAATTCAAGGTGGGTCGCTGAATAGGGGGTCGTTTTCCCACCTAAACCAGCCTTGTGCCATACCCCCTTGTGAGTCAACGGGTGCCCACCTGCTACCTCGTCGTCCAAGAGTGGATGTATGTCAAGCCACACATGGCCCATCTGTTTCAGTTCAGAGGAAAGCGATGGCCATCCCATGGTCGCCAATTCCTTGGTCAGTTGTTCTTTTGGAATGGCTCGTGGGGCGATCAAGAGCGTTTGTCCCAAATGTTCGAATTGATGGACAGGACCCCATCCAAGTTCCTCAACACGCTGGGCAACCGCTTCCACGTGGCCGTCCTTCCACCGTCGAGGTATCCATGCCATCAATGCACTCCGCCCCTTTGTTCCAACCACTTGTGTGCTGCATTGGAGAACCGTAAGAGGTGCCGTTTGGTGATTCGGTTTGACGTTGGCCGGTGTTCCTCGTTTGGTCCCCTTGGGCGCGAACCAACGAAGCACATCGGATGGACCGTAGGGCCAATAGCGCAAGGGTTTGGCCAACGGGTGTTTTTCTATCGTTTTCACCCATGATTTGAGCGGTTTTGCAAGTTGCTCTCGGGTGATTCGGCTGCACACCCATCCGGTCGTTCCATGCAAACTCCCTGGAAGGCGGATGATTCGCCGTGTGTCGGCCGTGACGGTTGTATCGACGGGAAAGCCTTCGTCCAGAACCCGCTGAAGAAGGGTTTGTCGTGCGGCTCGAACGGCTTCCTCCCGTTCCTTCGGGTCCGGTATTGAAAACAGCGTTCGGTCGTTATCGGTGAAGACGAGGTGAAACCCCTTTCCAGCGTTCAATGTGTTCATAAGTGATAAGTAAAAACTCTCCTGGAAGCAACCTAATTTCAACCATTGATTCTTTTTTGGGGGCTGGTACATCACCCACGGGACGGAGTTCAGCTTTCGAATGTTGGCTCAAAAATGTTACACAAAGTAATATCAATATGCATTTCATAGACCACGGATATCTGGCCGCAGCTCGACTGTCAACGG
>CALGEM010000007.1 GCA_937881505.1 uncultured euryarchaeote | reverse complement strand
GTCAATTCCCGCGAAGGGGTCGACCACAGCGGGCTCGTCAGCGGGCGGGAAGAGGACCTGGTCAATGACGTGAATCACGCCGTTGGAGGCAGGAACGTCCACGATGGTGACGTTGGCGCCGTTGACGGTCACGCCGGAGTCGCCGGCAACAATGGTCAAATCATCGCCGTTGGCTGCTGCCACCGTGCTGGTTCCAGCGGCAATGTCGGAGGAGGCAACGGTGCCTGCGACGACGTGGTACAGGAGGATGTCCTGCAACGCAGCAATCTCTTCGGGTGTGTCGTAGGTTGAGAGGTCGATTCCAGCAGCAGCAAAGGCATCGTCGCTTGGGGCGAAGACGGTGTAGCTGTCATTTCCACTGATGGTGGCCACCAAATCTGCAGCCGTCAATGCGGCAACCAGGGAGGTGTGGACGGTGGTGGCAGCGGCGGTCATAGCAAGGTTGACCGGTGGAACCCACATGTAGCCCTCACAGATGGCTTGGCTGACATTGGCCACGATGTGTGTGACGCTGTTGTAGCAGCCCGTGACGTTCTGGCCGTTGATTTCGTAATCCTCGAGGTACATGTATGCGCCACAGGTGGCTTCGTCGGAGCCCACAACGATGGTGTGCGTGATGATGTTGTAGCAAATGACGCCGGGTGGTCCTTGCGGTGCGGGCGGGTCTGCTGGTGGCGTAAGCACCTTGTCGATGACGTGAATAATACCGTTGCTCGCAAACACATCGGTATCGGTGATGTTGGCATCGTTGATCATGACCGATTCGTTGGTCACGGTGAATGAAACATTATCGCCGTTGAGCGTGGTTGCAACCAAACCGTCCGTAACATTGGCAGCATCGACGGCACCGCTGAGTACATGGTACGTGAGGATGTCAACGAGGGTCTGATTCGCTTCGTCGGTGTTGAATGTTGAAAGGTCGATGCCAGCGGCGGTGAAGGCGGCATCGGTCGGAGCGAACACCGTAAAGGGCCCATCGCCTTGGAGGGTTTCAACCAAGCCCGCATGGGTGAGCGCAGCCACGAGGGAATCGTGGTCGCCGGTGGCTGCTGCGTTAGCAGGAATGTCTTGAGTTTCATCAGCCGCCACCCCGAAGGTGAAAGTGGAAAAGCTGAGGCAGGCAATCATGAGGAGCGTTAGCGCACGGTTCATGAGCATGTGCCATTTTGGGGACTACTTAAGTCGCGGTATTTCGCCATCAGATAAACGGCGAGCGATATTCGTGGACATCTGCCGCAATTCGCAACAATTGGTTATATTTTGCAACCCGATCTGAACGCGCCGGAGCACCCGTTTTGATTTGACCTGCTCGTGTACCCACCGCAAAATCTGCGATGGTCACGTCTTCTGATTCGCCGCTACGATGCGACACCACGTTGTTCATACCGTTGGTTGAGGCGAGGTCCATCGCTTCGAGGGTTTCAGACACCGTCCCTACTTGGTTGAGCTTGACGAGCATGGCGTTAGCTGCACCGAGTTCAATGCCTTGTGAGAGGCGTTCGGATTGCGTCACAAAGAGGTCGTCGCCCACCGTTTGGACACGATGGCCGTGGGCTTTGGTGAACGCAGCCCAGCCACGCCAGTCGTCTTCGCCAAACCCGTCTTCAATCGACAGAATGGGATACTCGTCAAGCCATCCGCCGTACATCTCGACAAGGTCGTCCGAAGACAGTACCTTGCCCTCCATGTGGTAGCCGTCGTCCTTGAGAAATTCTGTGGAGGCAACATCCAGGGCAATGCCAATTTCTTCCGTGGAATAACCTGCACCCTCGATGGCCCGCACCATGTACTTGAGGCCGTCTTCGTTTGCAGGGAGGTTCGGTGCAAAGCCACCTTCATCACCAATACCGCCGAGTAGGCCGTCCTTCTTGAGTTCGGCTTTGAGGGCGTGGTACGTTTCAACACCTGCTCGGAGCCCTTCTTCAAAGGTGTCAAAGCCGTGAGGCATGACCATGAATTCCTGGACGTCAACGTTTGATGCGGCGTGCGCGCCACCGTTGAGAATGTTCAACATGGGAACGGGCATCAACCCCCCCGCCACTCCACCTACATATTTCCACAGAGGGAGTTCGTGAAAGGCGGCACCGGCATGAAGGCAGGCC
Source organism: uncultured euryarchaeote (assembly GCA_937881505.1). GTDB lineage: Archaea > Thermoplasmatota > Poseidoniia > Poseidoniales > Poseidoniaceae > Poseidonia. The sequence continues at coordinate 2,042 of CALGEM010000007.1, read as the reverse complement.
ATGGAAGCCCCCAGCATGGCGTTCGCTCCGAGGTTGGATTTGTTTGGCGTTCCATCGAGTTCAATCATCACCTCATCGATGATACGTTGTTCATCGACTGGCAAGCCCACAAGTGCTTCTTCAAGGTGGTCTTTGACGTTGTTCACGGCCTTGGAGACGCCTTTGCCAAGGTAGGCGTTGGCATCGCCATCTCGCAATTCAAGAGCCTCATAAGCGCCCGTTGAAGCCCCTGAAGGTACAATCGCCCGACCCAGAAGATTACCGTCAACAAAGCAATCCACCTCAACGGTGGGCTGGCCCCGGCTGTCCAACACCATGCGTGCGTCAAGGCCTGAGATGTGTCCTGCCATGCGGTTCCCTCGTGATTGCCGAGGGTCAGTCGCTCTTTGAATGAAACGGGGTTTTCCCGTGTGTTCAGCGCCCAACGGGCGTTTCGGCGGGCGCGGTTTTTCTTGATGTATTCGCGGGAAAAGGGCAAAATATTCACATTTGTGCTCATAAAACAGACATAATCTGCTGGAAAAGGTTTGAAATAGGGCCTTGCTAAGGGTCGGGCATGCCCCGAATCGCCGAAATTGACCGAGCCATCCTTGCACAGCTGCGAAAAAATGGACGAATGTCCTATGTTGACTTGGCGTCCAAGGTTGAGGCGAGTGAACGAACGGTTCGCACCCACATTCGGAACATGGAAGAAAACGGGACCATTCGTGGCTACACCATTCGAGAGGGTGGCGTGGGCTTGACCGCTTTGGTTCGCATCAAGGTCTCTCCTGGTTCTGAAATCGGTTCTTTCGCCTCGGAAGTTACCGGATGGGAAGGGGTTGAGATCGTCTACGAAGTTTCCGGGGAAGCGGACCTCGTTGCTCTGGTTCACGTTGACGACACGATGGCCCTTCGAGCCTTGTTGGACAAAATGTGGTTGGCCGCTCCCAATGAAATCGCCAGCACCACCACCGAATTGGTGTTGGAACAATACTGAGGCTCACTCTTCTTCAGAAGGCAGGGAATAGTCAATGCCGCATGAGCGGCAGACCATGTTGTCATCCCAATCGCACTGACGGCGGCAACCGGTCATGGTGTTCACGCCTTCCATTTCACTGAACAACCGATGGATTCGGTATAGTCAACAGCAGGTGTTTCCCCGCTAAGCATGGCGGTGATGGCCTCGGCCAACTCGGTTGACGTGACATCGTTGGGATTGCGCGGGCTGTCGTCCATTCGACCCTGATAGACCAAGCGGTCTTCGGCGTCAAAGAGGAAAAATTCCGGTGTTCGCTTGGCGCCATAGGCGTGAGCGACGGTTTGGGAGGCATCGTGGAGGTAAGCGTAAGGCATGCCGCCTTCTGCTCGCTTAACCATGTGTTCAAAGGAGTCATTTTCGTAGACCACGGGGTCGTTTGAGTTGATGCCGACGAAACCAATGCCTTGAGACAGGCACGTTTCTGCCATGGCGTTGATGCGTCCAACGCTGGCGACCACATAGGGGCAGTGATTGCACTCGAAGAGGACCAGGGTGCCGTGCTCCAATTTTGCACCCTCGAAGGATACGGTGGACGAGCCCACGTTGGCGTTGGCATTGGGCAGTTCGAAGGCGGGGGCTGTATCTCCGGTTGAGAGGGGCATGCCATCGGCTCGACATTCATCGCTCAAAATGCCTTGCTTCCTAGCGGCTCACAAGAAAACATAGGCGGCGCCTGCACCGGCGAGGATGACGATGGCGGCGAAAACCAGTTTGAGTTTGGAGCCCTTGCCGGCTCCTTCGGCGTTGAGCGCTGTTGCGTTGGCTGGTAAATCTGGGACGATTTTTGGTTCGTCGCCAGGAAGTTCTTGTGAATCCCAGTAGGCCTCTTTCTCTGCAGCGCCCGCTTCCAATTCTGCTTGAATGCGAGCCTCTTCGGCCAAACGGGCTTCTTCAGCCAAGCGGGCTTCTTCTGCAAGTCGGGCCTCTTCAGCTAAACGTGCTTCCTCAGCAAGGCGGGCTTCCTCGGCAAGGCGGGCTTCCTCAGCAAGGCGGGCTTCTTCTGCCAATCGAGCCTCTTCGG
>CALGEM010000006.1 GCA_937881505.1 uncultured euryarchaeote | reverse complement strand
CTGCCTCCAAGCATCCCTGCGACCGATGCTCCCTTTATGATATCTCCGCCCAAGGCATCAACCATGGACGTGCCACTGTTTCGCGCCCTGAGGAAGCAAAGTCTTCATGGGGCGGACTCCACAGCACGAGGCATGGCTGGACGTTGGCGCCGACTGCTTGAGGAGGAATCCGAACACCAGTGGCTCACGCTGTCCATGTTCGCCCTTTTCGTGTTGTTTGGAGCTTTTGCGATTGACGCCACCGAGCATTTTGTCGGCGACCGAATCACCAAGGTCACAGCACAACATCAAGGCGGTCTGGTTCTCGACATCGAATACCACGAAAACAACGCATCCTACACCTCCCTTGTCTTCGCTCCAGGAGCAGGCTACCACCTGTTCACCGAACATGTTGATGACGGGACAGCGAGTGTGGTCTACAGTCCTGAGAGCATTGACCTCGCTGATGAAGTCAATTTCATGAAAACGATGCCAGACGGTGAAATCCTGTTCTCCATCGAGCCAAATCAATTGGTGGGTTTGCAGGGCAACACCATGGTGACTTACGATTACGGATTGGAAGATGATGCCTTTACCGTGCTCGATGTTGCCGAGTATGAGAACCAAGATGCAACACAGCGATTGATGCTTACCAAAGAAGGGAGTACCAACTCCTTCCGTGGCGTTGTCGGCATGGCACCCACGGCTCCAATGTCCACCTCCTCGGGTGTCCAATGGCATGCGGTTGAAGCACACTCTGAAGGTCTCTGGGTGGGCCTTGGGACGCACATCAGCGCATCGGGTGCTGACGGTTCCAGTCCAGCAACGCCTGACCCTCGACCCGTGCTCGGCTGGATCACTTGGAACGGCGATGAAGCAACACCCGTTCTTCGAAATGTTCAGATGTTTGCCTCCGGCATGTTCCATTCCTTTGCGTCATCTGGAACGGATTTAATCGTGGGTGGAACCGTTGAGAGTCTGATCATTACTTCGGACCAAGAAGTGCAAGCGTTGGACGCCCCCTCAGCCATGGTCGTGAGCGACCTTGAGGGCACGGCGTGGTTCATCGGTGCGCTTGGTTCAACCACGGTTGCAACCTACAACGGCGGCGTGTTTGAAGTGCATCAACTCAGCCGTCCAGTCCCCGTTGATGTCTCCGATGCAGGAGCGCAGCAGGAATTCATTCACGTGCACGGGACGGACGCAAGTGGCCAACCCATTCAATGGTCCATCGACATCACAGCCGATGGTTCTATAGAGAGTGGACGTGGTTTCCTGAATCTGTTATTCCTCCTTGGTGGAGGAATAATGCTCGCTATGATGGGCATGTACGCCGTCGAACAATTGCGAACCACAGGATAAACCGGCCACCAAGAACGGATAAGCGGCTTTACGAGCCATCATCTTGAGAACCTTCATGTGCTCTCGTCGGCCTTGTCAAACTCCAGCGTAAGCCATGGAGGGTGCAAGCATGTCGAAAAGGGGAATGATGGACCAGTTCTTTGACATCAAAGAACAGCATCCTGACACCGTTCTCTTCTTTCGAATGGGCGATTTCTACGAGCTCTTCCACGATGACGCAGAGGTTGCGGCGGAGGTGCTCGGCCTCTCGCTGACCTCTCGCGATAAAAACGCAGAACAACCGATTCCCATGGCAGGCTTTCCTTGGCACGGCCTAGAAGACCATCTGCGCACCATGCTCCGGGCGGGCTACAAAGTGACGGTCGCCGAACAAGAAGAGGAATTGAGACCGGGCGCCAAATTGTTGGAACGGGTGGTGACGCGAGTCTACACGCCTGGAAGCCTGTACGAGGAAGGATTGTTGGAAGGTGACGAGCAATCGTTGCTTGCCGCAGTTGTGCTCGGCTCTGAGGCACTGGGCCTCGCCGTGCTCGATGCCTCCACCGGTAAAGCATGGGCCAGTTCTCACGAGGGGGCTGAGCGTTTCATCCGACTCCAAGACGACCTGCTACGATGGCAACCAAGCGAGTTGGTCATTTCGCCAAAAGACGCAGAGAATGACCACCTTGCACCGCTTTTCCCAAGATTGGACGCCACCATGGTCAGCCAGCACCAACTCAGCCAGTCCAAGCGAGAAGCACGTTTGCGAAGCATGTTGGATGTAGCGGATTTAGGCCATCTTGACCTCGACCATGCCCCGCTCGCCATTTCGGCTACGGGACTGGCTGCAGACTACCTCGCAACGGTACACTTGCGTCCCGATGTGCCCTTGCAAGACGTTGAACTCGTTGAAGAACAAGGCCACCTGTTGTTGGACCAAACAACATTGCGAAATTTGGAATTGACATCGACGTTGGCAGGAGAATATGACGGCAGCTTGCTTTCCACGCTCAACCGCTGCCGAACCGCCATGGGTCGCCGCCTTCTGAAAACATGGCTCTTGCACCCACTTTCGGACAAAGATGCGATTCAGACTCGGCATCAAGCCGTGGCCACCCTGACCCGCTCCGCTCGGCGTTTGGACGGCATGCGTACCTCATTGAAGGGCATCAGAGACATGGAGCGCCTCGCCACACAACTCGCTTATCAGCGAAGCAATGCGAGGGATTTGGTCGCCACTGCTCATGCGCTTGAGCGCATGCCGGCCCTTGTCCAGTGGTGCAACGATAGCCAAGATCCGCTCCTGATGCATCTCAGCGAAGGCCTTGACCAACTCCATGAGATGAGAGTGATGATTCACAACACCTTGGACGACCACCCCCCTCTCGGACTTCGGGACGGCGGGTTGTTGCGAGCCGGTGTCGACGAGGAAGTTGACCGATTGCGGGCCGTGACATCAGAGGGCAAAGCATGGTTTTCCAACCTCGAACAAAGGCTGAGAGAAGAATTAGCGATTCCCTCGCTCAAGGTCAAGAATAACCGCCAGGTTGGCTGGTACATCGAAGTCACCCAAACGCACAGTGAAAAAGTCCCTGAGTCGTGGCGTCGTAAGCAACAATTGACCAATGGTTCGCGGTACACCACAGAGGAATTGGTCGAACGGGATGACCTCTTGCTCACAGCCGACTCAAAATTGAAAGAACTTGAGTACCGGCGTTTCCTTGAACTTCGCACCTACTGCAGCACCCAAGCCGCTGCCCTGGCCGATATTGCACGTCGTGTCGCTTCCATTGATGTTCTCCAGTGCTTTGCTTCGGTCAGCAGGGAACGAAATTGGACCAAACCAGAAATCACCGACAAGCATCACATTCAACTTGAAGGGGCTCGCCATCCTGTTTTGGAAACACAATCCGGTTTTGTTCCCAACGATGTTGCCATGAACCAAAAGCGAAGTTTTCTGCTCATCACCGGCCCCAATATGGGTGGAAAATCCACCTATCTCCGAACGGTGGCCTTGGTAACCGTATTGGCACAGGCCGGCTGTTTTGTTCCCGCCAAGCAAGCCAAAGTTGGATTGGTCGACCGGGTATTTACACGCGTGGGTGCAAGCGACGACCTCAAGCGAGGCCGGTCCACATTCATGATGGAAATGATCGAAGTCGCCCACATCCTGAAGCGAGCCACCCCCCGTTCACTGGTGCTGTTGGATGAAATCGGCCGAGGCACCTCCACCTTCGACGGGCTTTCCATCGCCTGGTCGGTCACCGAAGATATTTGTTCAAGAATCGGTGCGCGCACGCTCTTTGCCACCCACTACCATCAACTCATCGGCCTCGAAGGCGAAGTGAACGGTTTGTGCAATGTCCACGTTCAAGTGGCTCAAGTGGACGGTAAACTCCGATTCCTTCACACCGTCGCCGACGGTCCATGCGACGATTCCTACGGTGTTCAGGTCGCAGCTTTGGCAGGCCTTCCTCGCAACGTGGTCGAACGTGCGAGCGACCTGCTCGCCTTCCTTGAGCAGCAAGCAGGTGGGGCGAAGGCGGGTGAACAAGGCGCACCTCAATCCCGAGATGCAGGTCAAGCCAGCCTGATGGGCTATTTTGCTGCGGCTGCCATGAAAACATCCTCGCCGACACCCGCTGCTTTATCGCCAAACATTGAGCGCACCTTACAACGTCTGCAAGAGACCAACGTGGATGAACTCAGTCCACGCCAGGCGCTTGATGTCCTCTACGCTTTGAAAAATGACATGGAGGAGAGCACATGAAGCCGAGTAAAATTAGGCAATTGGATGAGGCGACCATCGGTTTCATCGCTGCAGGTGAGGTCGTTGAGCGTCCTGCACAAGTCGTGAAGGAATTGATTGAAAACAGCCTTGATGCTGGGTCGACCTCCATTGTCATCACCGTTGAGCGAGGTGGTTTTGACCGTCTTGAAGTTGAAGACAACGGAAGCGGCATCAGCGAATCTGACCTCCCCCTCGCCCTGGACCGACACGCCACCTCAAAACTCAGCAGCAAGGACGACCTTGCTTCCATCGTATCACTCGGTTTCCGAGGCGAAGCGTTGGCGAGCATCGGCATGGTCTCCCGTTTGACCATTTCAAGCAAGCCTGAAGGTGCACAAGGTGCAAGCATCGTCATGGAAGACGGCATCAAATCAGAGGCCCAACCATACGGAATGGCCAACGGCACAGTCATTTCCGTTGAACACCTCTTCCAGAACACGCCGGCTCGACTCGCATTCCAGCGGCGACCTGAGACGGAAACAGCCCGTATCGTGGATGTGGTCGTTGACCATGCGCTTGCTCATCCAGCATGCGGTTTTCATTTGAAGACGGAACGAAGAACGCTGCTCAACGTACCGGCGACTGAAAACATGCTCGACCGACTCTACGACATTATGGGTGCACAGGCAACCGAACTGGTGGAACTCAAATGGCCTCCTGAGGACGAAGACGCTCCCGGCAGCGAGCGCTGGAGCGGTTGGATCAGCACGCCAGATATCACACGAGGAAAGGGCGATGATATTCACGTGCTCATCAATAACCGACCGGTCGGCGCAGGTCCGTTCCTTCAAGCCATCCG
>CALGEM010000005.1 GCA_937881505.1 uncultured euryarchaeote | reverse complement strand
AGATAGTTTGATCCTTCTTGAGGAAGTTACGAAGCTTTTAAAAGAGAAAGGTTGGAGGGTAGCAAATATTGATTCAGTTGTTATTGCCGAAAGACCTAAATTAAAACCTTATATTGAATTGATGAGAAAAAATATTGCTCAAAGAATAGGATGCAGTACGCGATACTCTGGAAGCAATATTAGGTACACAGTAGTGAATAATATCATGTTTCAAATACACAGGGTCACTGTGGGTTGTCATCTGTGCAGTTTCAATGCATCCTCCCTGATCAATTCCCACATCAATGATAATGCTGCCATGCATCATGTTGGCAACCATTTCTTCACTGACCACCACCTTATTTCTTCCTTTCTCTGCTCTCAGGGCACCAATCACCACATCAGCCTCTGCAAGAGCCTGAGTTAGGGTCAAATTATCAATAGTCGAAGTATAAACCTGCTGACCCAGCAATTGCCGTTTCAGATGGGCATCCCCGTTGTCCTCCCCCGTGCGGTGGTGATGGTATTCCTCCCCCTGTCGCCCGTCACTGCCGTAGAAAGGTGCCAGTTTCTCCAGCCACGTCATGATGTCGTGGTGCAAACCGTACTCCAAGTCGTTGACATAACACGAGGCGGTGATGTGCATCGGGTTGACCAAAACTAAACCATCCACAATGCCGCTTTCAGCCACGACCCGCTCGACGTCTCGGGTGATGCAGACGATTTCGTAGCGCTTGTCGGTGTTGATGTGCAGTTCTTCCACGTAGGTGGCGGCGGTTCCGGTTACAAGGGTGCCCATGTATGCGGCTTCTCTGTAGGGTCAAAGAACGATTGGGCGAAATCAACCCTTCATAAGGCGAAGCGAACACCTCGGGCTATGCGCACCGTCACGCTCGTCCTCCTCGTGGCGGTGCTCGCTCTTCCTTTGGCCAGCGCTGAAACTTACCGCATTTCGGGCCAGGCCACCTACAGCGACAACATGCCCGTCATGCTGCGGGACGTCTACGTTGAATGCCGACCTGGCGAAGTCGACTGCTACCAGTACCGGGGCGCCAGCGCCATCACGGATGCCAACGGCATGTTTCTGATCGCCATTGAAGTCGAGCAGGAAGACGACGGAACCGAAATCTACCTCCAGCTTCGAGGAGAGAACTTCACCCACGTCATCGACCTCGACACCTTTCGCAACACCAGCGAAGGCAAGATGACGCAGAACATTCGGCTGTCTCAGGACGGTTCGGGCTCGGGCTTCTTTGGTGGACTCGGATGCTGCATGGTCCTCTTCGGGCTGGTGTTCATGTCCACGCTGCTTCGAACCGTGTCCGGCCTTGCCACGCCTCGGGGACGAGCGGCCTTCCAAGGCTACCGTGAGCCCGACCGCCACAACTGCCCGGTGTGCAACGAGAGCGTGGCGCAGCACAACCTGGTGAAGCACCTCATTTTCGAGCACGATTACGACCCGATGGATGCGGGTGAAGCAGCGGGGCTTGTCATGCGGAAATCTTGGTCTAAGGATGTTCAATGAACCACTGAACCGCATCTACGTGGGTACCGTTGTGTATGAGTGCAAGCATCCAAACAGGTGTGATGAAATCAAACAGAGAAAGAACAAGAGGCTAAATGGGAGAGCCACCGGATTTGAACCATGGGCGAGGTCGTCATCGGCATTTCTGGCGCCTCCGGAGCCATCTACGGTGTGCGCCTCGCCGAAGTC
>CALGEM010000004.1 GCA_937881505.1 uncultured euryarchaeote | reverse complement strand
CGGCAAACACAATGTTACCGGTTGAACGGATCGACACGAAGACTCCCAGTTCAAGGATGTCGTAGGTGCCTTTCTCCACCGACTTGATGGGTTCGCCCTCGGACCAACCCTTCACGTAAATCACGAAAGCCCCCGGATCTTCTGACGTTGGAACGAACACTTCGAGGTTCTTCGTGACCGATTGACCCGGGTCAAGTTCAACACGAATCGGGAAGTTCACCTGCCAGCCGAATGGAAGGAGCCATTCCTGCTGACCTTCGAGACTGTTCGGGTCCCAGAAGACAAAGGCGTCGTGGACGTTTCCAGTGTTCGTGATGGTGATGGAGAAGATGGCGGTGTCGCCCTGTTCGATGTCCGCCATGCTGTGCGAGGTGTCGAGGTTGATGCCGTGAACGACGTCCATCAGCGTGAGCGTGATGAGGTCGTTCTGAATGGCGGGGTCCTTGTAAGATTGAGCTGTGACTCGAATCTCTGCAAGTTCATCGCCGTTGGCTTGGTAGATGGATGGTGCTTGCACTCGCATGTAGAACCGGACAAATTCGCCACCTTCAAGGAAAATCGGCGTGTCGGGGAAGATGCTCGAGTGGTTGGATGCGAAGTAGAGGTTCGCAGTCCAGTTCATTGGGACGCCGGAGATATTCAAGCCGTATGTGTCGGCAACCAGGTCCTTTGGTCCGGGCGTGGAGTTGTTCATCGTCATGTTGTAGATGGTTTGTTGGCCAGGTTCAATCACATGGTAGAAGGTCTCACCTTCGTCAAAGTCAACATCCACTTGACCGGTCAAAACGTGTGAATAACAGATGGTAAATCGGTTGTTGTTTCCATTATCATCACATGTATTGGTGTCCGACCACGCAATGTGCGCGCCGCTTCCCAAATCGTTGGAGAACGCCGGCGGCATACCGATAGCCGGCTGCCGACCGCTGTTCGGTCCGAGTTTATTCGAATTCCACGATGTCACCGCAACGGCTTCCCACGGGTCGAGTGCCGTGAGGCCATCGCCGGTCAAGTCGGTCTGGTTCAAACGGGTGTAGAGGATTTCTTCGTTGGCCGAGAGGTTTCCAGAATCCACCCACGCAATGTGGACGTTGTTCTGGTCGTCGGTCAACAAGGAGGGGAAGACGGAGTTGCCCGCATATGGCGAAGCAGGAGGCAAGCCATTCTTGCCTTCCACGTTGGAAATGGGAGTGTCGTTGATCTTCTTGATGGCGTAGGTGGAGAGTCCTTCCTCTGCGCCGTCCCAAGCACCTGCTCCTTGGAGTCGGAGTTTGGTGTAGTACACTTCGTAGTTCACGTCCTTCTCAAAGCCGTAATCTCGGCCATCCATCCAAGCGATGTGGGTGTTACCTTGGTTGTCCACGCCGATGGAGGGGTGGAAGGAGTAGGCGTCGTCGATGGTAACACGGGTGTCGTTCACGACGACCAAGTGGCCATCGGCACCAGCACCGGTGTCTTCGGTGTAGCCGCCGCCCTGCGAGGAGTGGCCTGGCAGACCTGGCGTGAAACTTGGGTCGTTGTTCATCTTGGCGTAGGGGTCAAGAACGGACATGTAGATCTCACGGGAGTTGTTGGTGGAGATGTAGACCATGGCTTCGACGAGGAGGGCCATCTGGTTGTTGCCCGAGCCCGACGGGAATTCGTAGGCTTGGCCGCCGGCATCGGTGTTGGCAAGGGTGTTGCCAGGGCAGTTTCGTGTTTGGGTCGAAACGATGCCGTTGGGGCACTGGACGAGGTCCATGAAGTGAGACTGGATGTTTCCAGCACCACCGTAGCCTTGGCCGTACAAGCCGACTGGGACCACACCGGCCAACAAACAGTTGTCGTGCGCTTCCTGGATGGCGGCTTTGTCATCGGCTTGCTGGGACGGGTCGCCGTCCTTGGGGCCTTCGTCGGAGACGGGGATGACGATCTTGGTTGCGTTGGGGTTCCATCGGTGGTCCGATTGTGTTGGCGGGTTGCCGGGCACGTTTCCAGCCGAGTCCTTCCAAGAGAGACAAGCCCAGTTGGAACCGGGGCCCCAGTCCTCGCCGGAGTAGCCGGAGTAGGTGTTGCCATTGTAGATGGTTCCGGGGAGTTTGCGGATACCGCCGGAGTCATCGCCAGGAGTTTGGCCCAGCGGGGTGGTTCGGGGGCCGGTGTTCTTGTTGTAGCCCTGACAGTTTCCGGAGCTGGCAGCACCGGGGAGGGTGTTGCCCAACCCGTAGATGGTTTCGTAAACGGTCATGTTACCTTCTTCGAGCATGGGTTTGATGCCTTGGAAGTAAGGGCCGGATGCAAAGTTGCCGCCGTAAATAACGGTGCAGATGTCAGCCCACTCGGAGTACATGGAACCGGAGGTGTCGACGATGAAGGCCAATTCGACCTTGCCGCCACGGGTGTCATCCCATGCGACTTGAACATAGTCGTTGGCGTCAACGACCACGTCGGGGTGACCCTTGTGCCCGATGATGGGCGTCAAGAGGGTGTCATCAAACAGGGTGACAATGGCACCGGATCCGATGTCAGGCTGAATCATGGAGTAGTAGATTTGGGGTTGGTTGAAGAAACGACCGAGTTCGTCGTAGTTGTCCTGCCACACGATGTGGACGTTGTTTTGGCTGTCGATGTCAAGAGCGGGCCAGTCTCGGTTTTGAGAGCGGCGTGAAATGATGGTGTCATCGATGGCGGTGATGGTGCCGTCATCGGAAGCCATGCCGTCCAAGGGCGCAGCCCAGGGGGACAAAGCAGTGTACATGATGGCATGCTGGCCGGCTTTGTCGGCCCAGACAACGTGGATACGGTCGTACTCGTCGACAGCGAGATCGGGATGCCAAATCTTGTGAAGTCCAGAGTTGGTGATTTGGGTGGCATCGATCAAGGTCTCACCTCGAGGGGAGATCATCGAGTAGTACAGGTGGAGGTTGTTTCGGGTCCAAACGACGTGGACGTTACCGGAGCTGTCCGAGCCGACCGCGGCCTGCGAATCGGATGACGTACCGCCATCCACGATCTGGATGGCTTCGGTGATGACCACCGTGCTGGCACTCACCGACACGGAGGCGATCAGGAGGGAGGACATCACGGAAAGGACCATGATTGACGCTAGGCTGACGGATTTGATTTTCTGGTTCATAGGTATACCCCGGACTTCAACACTTTTTGGAGACTTTAATCATACTTAACCGCGCGCCCTATCGGTCATGTTTCGGCCGATTGCGGCGCAAGTATCAAATCTGATACCAAGTGATGAAAAACGGCGAAAACAATTGATTTAAGCCCATTCTGTAGGGTCAAAGCCTGAACCAAAGGACATCTTCTCATCAAATTCGATTTCGGCCGTCGGATGGGGTTCTTCCGCCACCGGCTGCCCGTCGTTCATTGGCTTGGATTTGGCCCAATCGTCGACCGGTCCGGGTTTGCCCACGCCAGGGCCGTAGGAGTACTTGATCTCATGAATCAGTGCGAGTTTAGCAAGCCACAAACGACGAAGGCTGTTCATGAATTCATGCTTGGTGAGGCCGTCAAACCAAATCGGTAGACTCACGTTGAAGGCCTGCAGAGGCCCGGGCTTTTTCTCACCCTCATGGCCCATGTGAATCACCCAGTCCACGCCAGTGCGAATCAAATGAAGACGACTTTCATGAATCCATTCGGACCAGTCGCTGTCTTCATCATCCATGTGATCTTTCATTTCCTTCTGCTGACCTTCGTCAACCCTTGTCATGCTTGAAACAGCCACCAAATCCCTGCCCTTAGGCACGACGATGGCGAACATGTGCCCTTGCTTTCCACTTGGATAGCGAACCAAGAAGTGGGCGTGGGCACGGGGGTCTTTTTGCGCCTTTGCTTGAAGGCGTTCTTCCGTGAGCCATTGCTTGAGCAAATCAACGGTCTCATCGGGCGTCATGTAGCCTTCCAGTTCTTCATCCCGTTTGAATGCACCCTTTAGCGAGCGAGTTCGGAAAGAAGCGTTTCAAGCCGGTTTTTCGCCTGAGAAGGGAATCGCCAACGCACCCAAGATTTCCGTGTGTCAACCCAAACATCCCACGCCAATGCGAAGGATTTGCCACTGGCCCAAAAGATGGGGAAACAGAGCAAATAGACGGCAAAAAGCCCGGCGAGCCCCGTACCGGTACCGAGACAGAGCCATGTGTCGCTCCATCCGAGAAGGTCACCGATGGCCCCTTGATTGAACCACACCAACGCCGTCCAGCCCAAGGCGACCACGGGCCATACGAGTAAGGAGCCGAAAAAGGCCGCCAAAAACTGGTAGCTGGTTCGTGCATCTAATCCCTCGTCGGTCGAGTCCCCAAGCAATCGCCCCAAGGCAATTTGAAGGCCCAAGGAAGTCAACGAGAACGGCAACAAGATGAGGAAGAGAGTCAGGGAAAGAACGGCCGAGGGAAGGCGGCTGAGTTTTGCTCGGCGGAACACCCTGCCTTTTGGCCCAAGGTCGCGTCCGTCCAAGCCGCGCGCTTCGAGGATCTCTGCAGCTTCAGAAGCACGCTCAAATCGCTCACCGGTCAACGGTTGAGGAGGGAATGTTGCCTCACGGTCCGGCCATTCATCTCGGACCTTTCGTGCAGCATGCACTTCCGATGGCCAATCGGGAAGGATTTGCCCTTGTGTACGTGCATGGACGTGGGCCAGCAGATGGAGTGCTCGATGCTCTTCCCAGGTTGAGGTATTGGGCGTCATATCGGGGAGGCGGTCCTGGAGCTGGTCCCTGATTTGATGCACCGTTTCCATCGGTGGCTCAACCCAGCCGCTGTCTCGCACGGCGTTGACCATGGCTGAAGGAATCATATCCTCGGTGAGGGTGATGGGGTCGCCGAACTCGATGTACTGGTCGGTGCGGAACTTCTCTCGTTGTCGGAAATGGAGGCCCACGGGGACCAACTGTGGGAGCGGAAGGTCGTTGGCTTTAGCGAGCGCAGCAGCGGCAAGCACCGTTCGAACGGGGCCGGTCTTGAATCGGAGCATCGAAGACTGGCTGTGGCTGGTTCCTTCGGGAAACAAAACGCAACCAAAACCGTGGGCGATGCCGCTGGAAAGCGCAAGAAGTGAGCGGCCGTTGAGGTGGAGCGCTTCCTCGTCGGTGCACCCTCCGCGAAGAAGTTCGGCTTTGCGGACAACCGGTTGAACCGCCAAACGTCGTGTCCACCACCCCAAGAGAGGTCGCGTGACCAAGTCATGGCGGGCGCCGACGACGAATTCTTTGGGATGGTTGAGGAAGATGCCTAGCGGGTCCATCAGCCCGTTGGTGTGCCACCCGCAACACATGGCTCCAGCACCACCAACCTGAAGTTCGGTCGTGGCAGAAGACGCCGTGGTACGAAATTGAGCGCTTGATACGCGGCGACACATCCAGAAGGCAATTTTGGTCCAAAGGTAGGACCCCGGCACCGAGGAATCGTAGGTCGGAAGCGGTGCGTTGAGCAATTTATCGATGTTCATCTTCTTCGCCGAAGCGGAGAGAACCGGTAGGGCTTCGCCGTTATGCACCATTTCTTCCTCTTCGGTGACAATCTTGGCCATCACTTCACGTCCTGAAGACTTGCTGAAAGCGAGGCGAGTGCCCCGTGGTCCGGCTCCGAAGGTGTCCTCCGAGGCCACATGGCCATCAAGGTTGAGCCCCCGTCGTTTTCGGTGCGTGGAAGCACATGAACGTGAACATGAGGGACTTCCTGCCCGGCTAGCGGGCCGTCGTGAACGCAAACCGTAAAATCCGTGGTGTCAAAGTGCTGACCCAACACGTTTTGCACATGGGTAACGCCCGACATGAGTTGGGATTGTTCGGTGGGTGTCAAGTCGGCAAGCCGTTGTACGCCTCGATGTGGAATAACCAGAGTATGGCCCTCTCTGCGAGGAAAAATATCGAGGAAAGCGTACCACCCTTCACCGCTCGCCACGGAGTGCGAAGGAATATCGCCGGAGAGAATCTTCTCAAACAGCGTGGTCATAACGGGTCGGTGGGACCCGATGTCTTTCTTCATTGTGGAGGAAGAACCCAGTGGCCGCCCGCTCCTTTCTTGATGGCCAAGGTCCCGGTGTTACCTTCTCGGTCGATGGTGATGTGATGGAGGAAGTCATCGTTGGCCTCCGGGAAATCCTCACGGGTAAACGACCCTCTGGATTCCTCTCGGGCCAATCCACTCTGAACTGAAGCCAAGACCATGCGTACGGCCGCTTGTGTTCGCAAGACCTCCAAGAGATTGGTGTTGGCAATCAACGAAGCTTGGTCAAGGTGGAGCGATTCTGCCGTGATGCTCAGTTGTTCAACCTTGGCCTGGAGGTTTGCCATGGACTCGGCTGAGAAGGTGGATGTTGATGCCATTGCACTGTGAAGACTGGTCATCACCGTGCCGCAGCGAACCACGTGCGTGGCCTCTTCGGATTCCACCATAGCGGAGATGTCGGCCTGTGCATCTTCCAACGCTGTTTCAAGGCCGGAGGTCGCACTAAATTTGCGGTCGGCAACCCACTCACCGGCATGCTTTCCTGCAGCCGTCCCAGACGTAAGAGCGTCAAGCAGGCGATTGCCGGCCAATGGTGCTGCGCCATGGAGGCCCGTACAAGCGGCATCACCAGCAGCGTAGAGACCGGTGAACCATCGGGACCATGCCCCCACCACACATCGGCCGTTTCCATCGACGGGAAGGCCGCCAAGGGTGTGGCCCACGGTAGGCTCCAACGGCACGGTTTGGCGATTCATGTCAATGCCCGTTCGCTGCTTGACCAAGCGGAATAACGAGCCCCACCATGATGCGCTCAGCCCCATGTTTCGAGCATCCAAAACAGGTTGGACCGCAGCCGAAAGTGAAGCGGTGATCTCAAGGGAAGATTGTCCGTCAACGTCAATTGCTGCCCCTGAGGCTTCATGGAGTTGGGCGCCATCAAGAAGAAGTCCCGTCGGGAGGAACACGTTGGTTCCCTTGATGGTCAACGGGTGATGGGTCATGAATTCCATATCTCGCAGAGCGACCCCTGTTCGGAATGCCATGTCCATGCCGAGGCCAACAACACCTGAGGAGAAAGCACCTTCAAAACCCTCGTCAGCGATAATCAGCGCCTTGCATTGAAGACCAATGATCTTCCCGTTAACCATGTCAACGGCCACCAATCCCTCAACGGATTGCTTGGTGTGAACGAGGGTCAGGGGAACTTGGTCGCCTCGTCGGATGACGCCGTGGCGCATGCATTGCTCTTCACCGAGTTGTTGTAGACCGAGGGCCGTAGCGCTTCCAGCATCAACGGTCCTTGGTTGCTGGTGACCAGCAGCCTTTCGAACCATTGGTAGACCTTGTTGGTCTCTTCGGAAGTTAAGCCCACGACGCTCGAGCAAGTCCACGTGCTTGATGGCGCCCGCCGTGGTTTCAGCGACCATGTCTTGGTCGCACAGGAAGCCGCCGCATCGAATCGTGTCCTCGCGGTGGCTGCGGTTATTTGATTCCTGAATGGGGGCCGAAAGCCCCTCAAGGGCACTCATGCCGGGGTTGCCCAAACCGGTTGATGACATCATCAAGGTGCTTGCACCAGATTTTGCTGCTTCAGCAGCGGCGTGAAGTGCAGCGGGCCCGTCTCCAAGCACAATGACATCCCATGCTTCCATTCTGAAACTCCCCTGTGGCTGGCGAAGCAGAGGACCGCCATAAGGTGCGCGCTTCCATCACAAGCACGAACACACGCCCTGCGGCGAAATTCTGGGTTTCAGACCTTGGGAAGAGGTCGTGTTGCCCAGTTGCGGGCGCGTTCAAGCGCGCTGTACTTTTTCCGGGCTTGGAAGCTAGACTTTCGTTTGACGATGGTGCGCAGAACATGGGATTCGAGGACAACGCCGTCCTCATCGCGCAAAATCACCTGGACATAACGTTCGCTCTGTTCATTGGGCGGCCACGCCACGCCGAGCCAGAGAACGACGCCTTGCTGTAGGTAGCGGGGCACCCAGTCCAACGCGTCGTCTTCGCCTTCAGCGTTCAGGCTGACCGCTTGACGCGGGGGTGGGCAGGCTTGCAGGTCAAAGCGGTGGTCGCGGGCAAAGGGTTCACCACCGGGGCAAACGACTTCGATTCTCGCAACGGCTTGCTGGAAGGTTTGGTTGTTGAGTGCAATGAACAGGTGCCCGGTTCCTTCATCGCATTCGGGGTCAAGAGCGACGTCCATTCGCCACGGTGAGCGCAACATGCTGGGTGTGCCAGAAAGAAGGTCTAACTGGAGTCGTTCAAGCAGGCGGAAGGCGCTGGGTTGCCAAACGCGTGCATGGGCCAACAAACGCTGCAAGGAGCGCCAGTTGAACTTGGCTTCTTCGTCCAAAAGCACATCATTGATGGCGTCGGGACGAATGAATTCGCTCAATTCGCTCATGGCGATGCTGTCGCTCAAATCACCCTTGGCATTGAGGTGAAGGATGTAGAGGACACGCTCCCAAGACTGATCTTTATCGTAGCCGGGGAGTACACTTTTTCTGAAATCATCAAGCCATGCGCGCCAATCTAGGTAAAGGTCAGGATCCAAATGGAGAACAATAAGTTCTCCCAAAATCGAACCGAGTTGGGTGGGGTGGTGCGTGGGCGCATGATGCACCAAGCATGGCATTTGGTCGCCCTGTTGGCGAACCGAATCTGAGGTGAAAAACGAGTGGAATGAATGGGCGAATCCGAGGGTCATCGCCACCAAGAACGATAGGTTCCAAACCAAGGAATCCTGTTGCAGCGCGGTGCCCAAGCCCAACAACGTGACCGCGCTCAACGCCAGCAAAATGTTGACCGTATTGTGACGGCGTACATCGGTCAGCCCT
>CALGEM010000003.1 GCA_937881505.1 uncultured euryarchaeote | reverse complement strand
ACGTTGAGCCATTTCCGGTGGTGATATTGACGAATTCGGGTGCGAGGTGAACCTCGGTGTTGTTGGTCCAAATGTTGTTCTCTGGGTTGTATTCGAACGGACCAGGTGCCATTGGACCGATGGTGATGTTCAACGTGGTTGAAGATGAGCCGGCCGTGTTGTTGGCCCATATCGTATAGCTTGTCTTGATTTGTTCAGCCGTCGGTGTGCCCCAAATGCTACCATTGGTGGTACCAAAGGAAAGGCCGTTTGGTAAGGATGGACTGATCGCCCATGTGGTGGCCGTTCCGCTGGTGCTGTTGTTGGTGAACGATGGCGTTGCCGTCGTGATGAGGGTCTGGTTGGTCGCTTGAATGTCGTTGTAAGCGATGGTACCCGGCTCACCCGTGATGTAGAGTGTGAAGGTGCCCGTTGTGGTGATACCAAGTGCAGTCACCGTCACCATGAACGTCGTGTTGGCAAGGGCTTGCGTCGGCGTACCTGAGATGGTTCCGTTTCGCCAGTTCATGGAAAGACCATCGGGAAGCATCGGTGAAATATCGTAGAGTGGGCGAACAGTTAGCCCTTGGCCCGAACCTTTGACCGTGGTCAATTGAATCTCTGATAATCCTGGAGCGACGTTCGGAATGAAGATGTCATCGTTTGCGTCGATGACCATCTCACTGCCCCAACCACCGTATCCGTCGATGATGGATGGTGTTGACCACGAGCCTGAAGCGTTGGTCATATACATCACATCTTTGTAGCTTAAAGCATAATGATAGGAGATGTGAACAGCATCGTTTGAATCAATACCTACTACTGGCCAATAGGCCTTTCCTCCCGAAAGTGTCGTCTGAGCAGTCCAACTTCCTGGTGTACCGGAATGTAGGTGAATTTTCAAGTCGTTAGCGTACTGTGATACAATGTGAATCGTACCTTGTGAGTCGATGGCGATGTCAGGGTCTTTTCCAATGTTGAGGGTACTTGCAACCGTCTCGTTTTGCCAAACGCCATTGATTCGGCTGGACAGACGCAAATCGCTGCAACCACTGTTACAATAGTGAGCGACGTAGAGATTTCCATCACCATCCATCTCCATGGCAGGATCGTAACCTTCGTCTTTCGTGGCGTCGGTGATGGTTTCGTTGGTCCACGAACCATCCTCGTTGGTGTAGTGCCGTAGACCACGGACGGAGTTCTCGTAACTTGTGGCTACGATGTGAACAGCATTTGTGATGGGATGGACAACAATGGCGGTCCCTCGTCCAATACCACTGTTACTTGCCGCATAACCAAGCGTTGTGAAAACCCATGTACCGGAAGCGTTGGTAGCATAACGCAACACATCGGGGTTGGTTGAATAGTCTGTGTAAGCTATGTGAATAGCACCCTGTCGATCGATGGCAACAGATGGATGATGCCCCGTGTCCGTAGCGGTATCGAGAATCGTTTCAGTCCATGTTCCGTTCCAAAGATACATCATGCCCAAGCTGTGCGTACCGCTCGAGGAACTCGTATCGTTGTGTGGATAGACAATAACCATCTCACCTTGTTCGCCTGAATCAACGCCGAGGAGGTGCGTTCCACTACCGCTCAGGTAATTGTTGGTGATAGTGGAGGTTGAGTTGCTAACACCTGAAGTCCAACCGTAATTGCTCGCTGTATGCGTGTACGACATGGTGATGTTGGCAATGGCGCTGTTGACGCTTCCCTCTCGATTCGTTGGCGTGATCGTCAGTGAGCCACCAGAGGCTTGCACCGTGAGCGAGAAGGTAGCGGTATCCGAACCACCCGTGTTGGTAGCCGTTATCGTGTAGCTTGCTGCGGAACTCGCAACGGTTGGTGTTCCAGAGAGAACGCACGTATTGGAGAGTGAGAGGCCGGAAGGCAGTGATGGTGAAACGCTACAGGATACAATGCTTCCACCACTGTTTGAAACACTTACAGATGTCATGGCGCTTCCCGTTACAAGATTCAACGTGGAAGGCGTGAACGTGATCGAAGGTGCGACGTCATTCACGGCCAAGGTAATCGTCGTCGAGCCTGAACCGGCTGAATTGTTCGCCCATATCGTGTAGTTGGTTGCTGAAGTAATCGTGTCTGGTGTACCCCAAATGCTACCGTTGGTGGTTCCGAACGAGAGGCCTGATGGCAAGGTGGCGTTGATGGCCCACGTTGTGACTTCACCGCCCGTGTTGCTTGGGACAACGGTGGAAATGGTGCTGTCCTTGGTAAAGGCGTATGTTGTTGGAGAATACGAAGGGATAGGGGCGTTAAGACCGACTTCCAACCAGATTTGTCCGCTGAACGACTGGCCCGAGATGTTGGCCCATATCGTGTAGGTTGCATTGGTAGCGGTAACGGTAGGTGTGCCCGTGATGGCGCACGTGCCACTGGTCAAACTAAGACCAGTCGGCAGTGAGGGCGAGACAGCACAGGTTGCCCCACTGACGGCTGCAGAAGGGAAGGCGCCCGTGTCAAGGAAGGTGTGGCCGCCGTTCACATTGACGGGGCTGGGGCGGTCAGACACAGAGGATCCAAATCCACCGTTATCGCCGACTTGGCCGGAGCCACGGTTGCCCCAACATTTCAAGTCCCCATTATCGAGTAGTGCGCACGTGTGCTGACCACCTGCGGAGAGTGAAATTGCCGTTCGCCCTGGACCCAAATTCACGGTCGTGGATTGAAGCGAAGATTTGGTTCCTGTGACGGTGGCGCCGTTGCCCAATTGACCTTTTGAGTCGTCGCCCCAACACGTGAGGCCCCCATTGTCAAGAATCACACACGTGTGCTGGTATCCGGCATCGATGGCTACTGCATAGCGTCCGGAAGCAAACGAGCCACTTGTGGAGGCAGGCGTATTTTCTCCATTTATTGAACCGGTTCCCAACTTTCCGTTGCCACCGCCACCCCAGCACTTGATGGAGTCATCGTCCAATATCGCACAGAAATGAGTTTCACCGCCAGTAATGGCCTTGGCCGTACGTCCGGAACCCAAATCGATGGCAGAGGAAGGGGGGCTGGTCAACCGTGAACCGGAACCACCGTTGCCCAATTGTCCTTGGTGATTTGCACCCCAACATTTGACCGAACCATTGTCGAGCAAGGCACATACCGAATTGAAGGCCGTCGCTAGGGTTACGGCAGTGCGCCCCGAACCGAGCGAGTTGATGGTGGTGGGTGTGTTGGTGTTCAATTGAGAGCCGATACCAAGTTGGCCTTCGTTGTTCTGACCCCAACACTTGACCGAAGCGTCATCAAGAATGGCACAGTTGTAGTTGCCACCGGCATAAATGCTGGTTGCGGTGCGTCCTGTACCCAAATTGATCGATTGGGGAGTGTCTTTGTCCCCACCGCTGGTGCCAAGCTGCCCAGCGTTGTTTCGACCCCAACACACAACATCACCGTCGTCAAGGAGGGCACAGGCGTGACGGTCCCCGAAGGCGAGGCTAACAGCATCGTAGTTGTTCGACCCTCTGACTTGGGTCAACGTGGGCACGTCCTTGCACTTGTGTCCAGATTGCCCGCAAGCGGTGCTGATTTGTGAAGTCTGGCCGTTACCGATCTGTCCGTTACCGTTTCGACCCCAACAGTAGACGTCACCGTTGTCCTTGATGGCGCAGGTGTTGTACTCGCCCGTGACAATCGAGAGGTTGTCGGCATGAAGCGGATCATAATCCCACTCCCAGGTGATGTTGGTGCCAATCGAGGCATTACGAGTAATGTAAGCGCCCTCGGCGCTTGGTGTCAACGTCCAATTCAAGCCGAGCGTGAAGGTTGTACTGCTTGAACCACCACTGTTGTTGGCATAGACTGTGTAGGTAGCATTGGTTAGCAAACCAGAAGGTGTACCCCAAATGCTACCGTTGCTGCTTCCAAAGTTGAGGCCAGATGGGAGCGAAGGGACGATGACCCAGGAGGTGACTGCACCACCTGTGTTGGTTGGAGTAACCGTTGTCATGGTTCGATCGTTGGAAATTTCGACAGTGGAAGGATAGGATACAGAAGCAATTTGATCGTTGATGGTGATGTTCACTTGAGCTGATTCCGAACCACCCGAATTGTTGGCCCAAATCGTATAGGTCGCTGTTGTTGTTTGCAGAATCGATGGTGTTCCCCATATGCTGCCGTTGGTCGATCCAAAGGAAAGACCGCTTGGTAGGCCCGGGCTGATTTCCCAAGATGTCACAGCTCCACCGCTCACGCTTGGTGTGTTGGTCGTCATCTCTGTCCCCTTCTCAAGGGTCATGTTTTCGGGTGTATAACCCAAAGCGTTGGGCACCTGGTCAATCACTTCAATGGTGATTGTCGTCGTATTCGTACCACCACTATTCCCTACCGTAATCGTGTATGTCGTATTGGTCGACAACGCAGTAGGCGTTCCTGAGATTTCACCAGTATTGATGTCCATCTCCAATCCTTCAGGCAAGGCTGGACTGACCGAATAGCCGAGAATGTTTGAAGAAGAATCGAGAGCAGTATACTTGAGGTCATCATTGGTAAGATCGTAGTAGGAAATGTGGACAGCATCGTTGGAATCGATGGCGATGGAGGTGTAATGTCCTACATTATCTGTATCAACGGCGATAGCGTTCCAATTGCTTGCGGTTGTACAACCGCTTGAACAGGTGGCATACTTGAGGTCGTCAATGGTAGAATCACGGTAGGAAATATGGACAGCATCATTGGAATCAATGGCGATTGAAGTATACGATCCCACATAACCTGCTGTGTCAACAGAAACATCGTTCCAATTGCTCGCAGTTGTACAACCGCTTGAACAGGTGATATACTTGAGGTCTTTATTGGCAAGATCATAGTAGGAAATGTGGACAGCATCATTGGAATCGATGGCGATTGAAGTGTAATGTCCCACATTACCTGTGTCAACGGTGACATCGTTCCAATTGCTTGCACTTGTACAACCGCTTGAACAGGTGGCATACTTGAGGTTGTTATTGGTAGAATCACGGTAGGAAATATGGACAGCATCGTTCGAATCGATGGTGATTGAATTCCACGAACCAACATTACCTGTTGTGTCAACTGAAACATCGTTCCAATTGCTTGCAGTTGAGCAACCGCTTGAACAGGTGGCGTACTTGAGATCGTCATTGGTGGAATCATAGTAGGAAATATGCACAGCATCGTTGGAATCGATAGCGATTGATGTCCACGAACCCACATGACCTGATGTGTCAACCGAAGTCGTGACCCAAGAACCGCTCTTATCAGTCGCATACTTGAGGTCGTCATTGGTGTTATCAAAGTAGGAAATATGCACATTGTCAT
>CALGEM010000002.1 GCA_937881505.1 uncultured euryarchaeote | reverse complement strand
AAGCCATCAACGGGCAAGCAAGCCCGATGCTCTACATCATCATCGCCTACATGCTATCGGGCATGCTGCGCTACCTCATGACCTCCTTCAACAGTCTGGGCGAGGTCGGACTTGCATGGAACGATGATTTCACCCTGCTTGGCATTTGGAACCTGCTCACTGCGGGCATCCACTTTACCATGGTTCGACCGCTCATCGCCATGTACATCCTGTTGCGCTATGGACTGTTCGACATTAATGAAAACAACCGAGACATGGCCCGGTTGATGACGGTGATGCTCATTGTGGTGGCCACTTCAGCGTTGCTGGAATTGATTCAAACGGTCATCCCCATCAACCAAATGCTTTCGGCAGCTTTGATGGGTATCCTCATTGCCTTTGGTGTGGGCTGGGAGGAGCGCTCCTTCGACACGATGGCCTCCGAACCAGCAAGTCTTCGAGAAGACATTGACAAGGATTGGTTTCCAACCTTTGACATCCCGCAACTGTACATGGACCGGTTGATCATGGTCAGCGCCGTTTACGTCGTGTTGATGTTCTTCCTCAGTTTCATCTACTGGCAGATGAACATTTACGAGAAAATGTTGGGGGTTGTTTGAGTGGCCTCGGAGAACATTCTTGATGATCTTCTCTTCAATGAAGAATCCAAACAGCGCGTCTCCATCTTCGTTGCGTTTTGCATGGTTTTGGCCGTCTATCACGCCACGGTGTTTTGGGTCATCATGGACGATGACATTGCCGCAAAGGATACTATGGAGATGTTCTCAGTTTCGTTTGACACCAACACCCACCTCCACGAAGAAGTCAGAACGATTGATGACGGCGACAGAGAAGTCCTGTCGTTTGAAGTCCCCACCGCCATGTTTGACGACCACGACGGCTTTGGCGTGCTCTATATCAACATCAACTACCAGGAAACTTCGGGCCAAATTGGCGACAGTTGCGACACCGTCGCTGCCGACCTCAAACCCAACAGCGTCCAAGCCGACTGGCAGGATGAGCGCAACGTTCTTTCCGGCCTCAGCACGGATTGCAGCACCATTTCACTCGCCTTGACCGTGTTCCCTCAATACACCGGGAACCAAACCCAGGTGACCGACATGAGTGCCGAACACTGGGCCAGCCAGTGGACCAACGATGCACACGGTCGCGGGATGTTTGAGTTGCAAATTGAAGTCGATGCGAGCCAACCAACGGGTTCGGTGCTCCCTACGGTGTCCGACGACGACGAGGAAGTGACGGTGTCATGGGAAGCGGTGTTCTTTGACGTCGTTGTCGAGGAAATCGAGTCTTGAGGTCCCGCTCCCAAGAGAGAGGGCTGTGAGCGTAGCGAGCAAACTCTCGACTGTGCGGGACCAACCATGCAAACTGGTGCAAGTTGGTTGGTCCCCGCTCCCAGACTTGAACTGGGGACAC
>CALGEM010000001.1 GCA_937881505.1 uncultured euryarchaeote | reverse complement strand
CGCGAAGAAAATCGCCAAGACGACATTTGATGTCGGGTATTCCAACGAATCAGGTGTTCGGGAATTGGTTGAAAACGCTGGACAACTAATGGGTGAAATTGAATTGGATGCCGAACGACAGATGATGAATCGCTTCCTTGAGGAACTGATTCGGGCGCATCCCAAAGCAACCTACGGTGAGATGATGATCAAGCAGGCCTTAACCCAAGGCGCCGTGGACACCCTTTTGATTTCAGAAGGCCTTCGAGGTAACGTCGTTGAGTTGAGTTGTAAGAAATGCGGCCATGGCTCTGATGAAAAATGGGAAGCACGCCTTACTCGCCAACAAGAATTGCCTTCGTGCCCCTCGTGCGATGCATCAGGAGATTCCATTCGTGAACTGGCCAGTTATTCCATCATCGACGCTCTCAGCCAACTCGCAGAAGAGAGTAACTCACAAGTCACATACATTTCAGTTGATACCGAAGAGGGTTCGCAACTGATGCACGGCTTCGGCGGGCTTGCTGCCATTCTGCGCTATCCAATGATGTGAGGTGATGTCATGGAGTTGCTGAAATCAGAAATCCAACCCCTTGTTGAGGCTGCCTTGGTGTCCCTCGGTGTTGATGCAAGCCTGGTCGAACGCATGTTGCAACCTGCGCGAGAGGCAGACCAAGGCGACCTTTCTTTGCCCTGCTTCCCGTTTGCGAAGGCCCTCGGCATGGCGCCCGTCGCCATTGCAGAGCAGGTCAAAGCTGCGATGACGGAACACGAAGCCATTCTCGAAGTCAACGCCGTCAACGGTTATCTCAACATCCGAGCAAACCCCGTATGGTTGGCAGGTCGCCTGCTCGGCGGCGATGTTCGCCACATGGCCAGCGGCACCCGAAGAGAAGTCCTCATTGAGCACACCTCGGCCAACCCCAACGGCCCGTTCCATGTAGGGCGAGCCCGAAACGCCATCCTTGGTGATACCCTCGTCCGCTTGCACCGATTGTGGGGCGACAGTGTCACGGCGGAGTATTATGTCGATGACATGGGCAAACAAGTGGCTGTGCTCGCATGGGCGCTTGACAACATGTCCGGCGAGGATGTGGAAAACCTGCTCGCTGAACGAGAACCCGCCAACCCCCAATGGGTGGACAAAGCCGACCATCAACGGGTACGTTGGTATCAAGCCGCTCAATTGATGCGAAAGGAAAGTGACCAGAGCGAGGCCATCGAGAAGGCCATCGGCGACCTTGTTCATGCCAGTGAGCACGGCGACGAAGCCGTTCTTGAATCGTTTCAAAACGCCTACCAACCCGTTCTTGACGGTATGCTTGAGACACTTGGGAGGCTGGGGATTGCCTTTGACCGGTTCACAAAAGAATCGGTCTTTGTCACCAACGGTGATGTCGCCAAGCTCATGGAAACGCTTGGTTCATTGGCCATTAACGGCGTCGCTGACAACGGTGCTCAATTCTTGGATTTGGGGCAACGAGGCCTGAAGGGTAAGACGGAATTCTTCTACCGGCGAGGAGACGGTTCCTCTCTCTACGCTACGCGAGACATCGCTTACCATCAGTGGAAATGGACACAATGCAACGAACTGATCAACGTCCTTGGCGAAGACCACAAACTGCAAGCACAGCAGGTCGGTCTTACCCTTGAGGAACTTGGTGAACGTCGCCCCGAAGTCATGTTTTATTCCTTCATCAAACTCCCAGAAGGGAAAATGTCCACCCGTCGGGGCAACGTGGTCTTCATGGACGACCTTTTGGAAGAGGCTCACGCACATGCCGTGGAGGTCCTCAAAGAGCGAAGGCCCGACTTGAGTGCTGATGCCATGGCCACCATCGCCGAAGCCGTCGGCACCTCAGCCGTTCGATTCAACATCATCAGCGTCAGCCCCGAGAAGGGTTTCACCTTCCGCTGGGAAGACGCATTAAGTTTCGAAGCCGGTTCAGCACCGTTCATCATGTACAGCCACACCCGCGCTTGCTCAATTCAACGAAAAGTTCTCGAAACCGATGGCTCCTTTGCTGACGGGAAGTCAACTCCCGCCATTCCTGACCACAATATGCCCGATGGTTTGGTCCAACTCTTGCGGATGCTCGCTGTTCACGACGATCGATTGGCCAAGGTGGTCAGGGAACATCGCCCCAACCTCTACGCCGAGTACATGTTGCAATTATCAACCGCCTACAACTCGTTCTATAGAGACTGCTACATCATTGATGAAGGTAAAGTGAACCCGTTTTATTTCGCCGTTTCCGAACTCGCACGAACCACATTGCGAGAAGGCATGGTCGGTTTAGGCATCGTACCCATCGAAACGATGTGATCACACATCTTGACGGTACCAACCCTCAGGCAATTCCATGGGGTTGTTCGGTCGAGCGGCTTTCACTTTCCGCACGATTTCCAATCGCATGGCGTCCAGCCCAACGTTTTCGGTGGCAGACAAACACACACGTCCTTCGCCGTCCATCAGCAGAGGAAGTTCAGGCTCGCCCTCGCTCCCTTCGTCTCGCCATGCCTCTTCTGAGACCTTGACCTCGTCCCACATCGGCGGAAGTGGTTGGAGTAAATCGGCCTTGGAACTGACCAGCATCAGCTCCGTATCTGGCAAGAGCGTTTGAACCTCCTCAAGGAGATTCATCTGCTCTTCATAGGGCGTCCCGCACGACTCACTTTCGTCCACGAGGAACAACACCAGGGAGCCGATGTGCTCCAAGGCTGCAATGGCCTGCATTTCGATGTGGTTACGCTCCTCCATCGGTCGGTCAAGCAACCCCGGTGTATCCACCATTTGGTACTGGAGACGGCGATGAGTGAAGTGGCCGACGTGAATTTGTTTGGTGGTGAACGGGTAGTGGTTCACTTCCATTTTCCCCGTGCTGAGGGCGGAGATGAACGCCGATTTGCCGACGTTGGGTGCACCGCAGACCACAATACACGGCGAAACAGGGTCCACCTTGGGGAGTCGCTTCAGGGTCTCGCGAGCTTCGCTTAACCAGATGAGAGATGGCCCCACCTGGCGCATGATGGATGAAATTCGCCCGTAGGCTTCACGTCGGGCTTCGTGCATCAAATCAGTACGGCCGGTTCGGATGATCTTTTTGGCGTTCTGCGAGGCGATGTTGAGCACTTGCTTTGAGGCCCACTGGAGCGTTGCGAGATTCTTCCGATACTCATCGCAGCCCACGCAGGCATCGATCATGGCCACATCGAACAAGGGCGATTGGTCAAGGGAAGGCCAAGCAGCCACCAATTCTTGAAATTCGGTCGCAATGATATCGGCCGCTGTTTGGACCATGCGCGTCATTTGCTTGCGCACCCGAAACACACGGTCGGGGTCATCCACGCGGTCAGCCGCCTTTTTGGCCCGAGAGAAGGCTTTGTCGAGGACCTCATCCTCCAACAAAACCGTACCAAGGGTGCGCCAGGAGACCTTCATGCCTACTCCTCAACTGTGGCCCGCCGTCATCCCTTCATGAAGTATCCCGTCGGGAAGGGGGTTGAAGACTGAAAGGTGAGGTTCATGTACGCTAGCCGATTGGTTCAAGCATGGCGAAGAAGAAATCCGTTGACCTCCCCGACTGGGCGAAATCAATGTGGGAAGAAATGGGCTCACCCAAATTGGAGGGGCTCAAATCAATTCACAACGGGGATCTCCTCGAGCGCCGACAAGGCCTGCGAAGGGACGACTTTGTAGAAGTTCACCTGGATGTTCAAGCCTTTGCCAACCCAGAGGATGCCTTTGTTCGAGGACGATTGATCTCCTCGGGAAAAACCAGTTTGGAAATTCTCACCGAGGACGGCCGT
This sequence comes from uncultured euryarchaeote, assembly GCA_937881505.1. GTDB lineage: Archaea > Thermoplasmatota > Poseidoniia > Poseidoniales > Poseidoniaceae > Poseidonia. Next base: position 5,319 of record CALGEM010000001.1, on the reverse strand, counting down.
TGCGAGTTCATCTCAAGGGACGTTATCGTCAAGATGGTTCTTGTCGCCCACACCCGTCCAGCTTACATCGATGATGAAGAATTGCTTGCCTTTGAGCGAGAGGACATGAAGCGCCGCTCCAAGTTGCACGAAAAGGTTGAGAAGGAAACCAAGGGCAACGACGACTCCCATCTCTGGGGTTGATTTCGTGGCCTATCCGGACGGCTGGACAGAACTTGAAGGCCGTTTGATGCGTGAATTCTCCTTTGATGACTTTCTGCAAGCCAAGGCCTTCATCGACGAAGTTAGTGTCCTTTGTGAGGCTCAGCAGCACCACGCTGAACTCCATTTTGGCTGGGGCTATGTCGTGATTGAAACCTATTCACACGATACCAAAAGCATCACCCAGCGGGATGTGAATTTGGCCACCGCCATCAACAATCTTGAGGGATGACCATGCCCGTTGACCCAAAAGGAAGAAGCGAGCCAGGATTCACTCGGCACGCCTTCATCTGTGGCCATGAGCGAGCAGAAGGGGCGGCACGACCGTCGTGTGGACCACAGGAAAGTCTCGACCTCATGCGTCAAATCAAACAGCGTGTTCGTCAAGAAAGCGATGAGAACATCAGGGTGCAAAAATCAGGTTGTCTCGACCATTGTGAATTCGGTCCAACCTGCGTGGTCTATCCAGAAGGTGTGTGGTACGGGCTGTCCTCTGAAGAAAGCATTGAGGCGTTGCTCCAACACCTGCTCACCGGGGAAATTGATGAAGAGCAAACGCTGAAATTGGAATGATCAGAGTTTGACTGGACGGGTCGCACCGCAAGCTTGGCACTTGAGCAGCGTCGTTCGGTCTTCCTTCACAAAGTGCGTATCCGGAGCGCCGCACTGGCTGCACTTGATGTACGTGTTCACGTAATTAGCGATGGTGCCCTTGATTCGCTTGGGGGGAATTCGGCCCTTGAATCGTGCACGAGGCCCATCCCGCGAGCCCGAGGTACCCAATTCGTTCAGGATAAACTGGTAGACGTGGTTTTCATCTCGGTCCATCATCGAGACGACCTCGTTGAAATTTCGGAAGATGGTGTTGGAACCTTCGATCATAATCTGTGGAGCGGGGAGCCTCCAACGAGAACGCGAGGAGATTTCCTCGGGAATGTTTTCACGGGCCCGGTCAAGAAGGCTCTCGTAATCAAAGTCGGCCATGATTTTCCCCCGGTCCTCCCTCCCTTCAAGACTTTCCCTTTGGGCTTGTTCGCAGGAAAGCATTGATGAGCGTTCCACGGCAGGCATGAAGTGAGCACCATGGTCCTGAGCATCGAAGAACTCAAAGCGCTTGCATCCAGCCTCATGAAAGAAGGGTTGAACACCCAGCAAATTGCTGATGAACTCTCCCTTTCCCAAGACACCATCACATGGCTTCTCTCCGGCACCGGTGAGAGCGACCGACCCAGCGATGTTCGCATCGGTTGGCGTACTCTTGGCGTTCGCCCACAGCGCCTTGCTGCTGTTGGCTCCATCATGGCCGATGTTGCAGATGAAGAAATCGGCTACGATAACATCGACACCGTCGTTGGAATTTCCATAAACGGTATCGCCTTTGCCTACGAAGTGGCTCGTGTTTTGGAATCCGACATGACGGTCTTCCGAACCACCGATGAGGGCGAAGGGAGCGGTTCGTTGTCCAATAAATACGGTCAAGTGGCCGGTAAGCGCGTGGTCATCATCGACGACGTGCTCTCTTCTGGCAAAACATTGTCCAAAACCATCCAGTCCATTCGCGCTGCTGGCGGCGATGTCGCTTTGGCCATTGTTTTGGTCAACAAGACAACGCGAAATGAAATCGACGATGTTCCCCTTCGTGGCCTGATTCGTGCCGTAGCTGTTTGAGGCGATACAATGCACTGGAGCGACGTGATGGCGCAGCGCCTCGCACAGCGAGGCGACAAGCACATCGTCGCCACCGGCATCACACCAAGCGGCGAGTTTCACATTGGACACCTCCGCGAAATCCTCACCGGCGACATGATTGCTCGTGCTGCTCGCAGGGCTGGTATGGACGCTGAACTGGTCTTTGTGGTGGACAATGCAGACCCTTTGAGAAAGGTCTACCCGTTCTTGGACGAGAGTTATGAGGCGTTCATCGGCCATCAACTGGGCTCCATCCCCGCCCCAAACGATGAAGGAAAACCGGATTGGGACCGCTTCAACAACGAAGGTTGGAGTTATGGCGACCACTTCCTCCAGCCCTTCCTTGAGGCCTTGCGACAAATCGGGGTCGTTCCTCGGCTCCTACCCAATCTTGAGGCCTACCAAGATGGCAAGTTCAGCAAAGCCGCCAAAATCGCATGCGATAATCCAGCAGCGATTCGTGAAATCATTGAACGTGTATCGGGCAGGGAACTTGCCGATGATTGGTTTCCATGGCAACCCCTTGATTCCAAAGGTTCGCTGGACGGCTTGACGATAACCGGCTATGATTATCCGCTGGTTCATTGGACGGACTGCCACGGAGAGAGTGGTTCATCCAACATCGAGAAAGGTGAAGGAAAACTTCCATGGCGTCTCGACTGGCCTGCAAAATGGGGGTTCAACCACATCACCTGCGAACCCTTTGGAAAAGACCACGGCGCCGCCGGTGGCTCTTACGATACCGGAAAAGAAATCGCTCTACTCTTTGGCCACGAACCGCCTGCGCCGTTGACCTATGAATGGATCAGCTTGAAGGGCAAAGGTGCGATGTCATCCTCGTCTGGAAACACCGTTGGTCCGATGGAGGCCTTGCGATTGGTGCCACCGGAAATCCTTCGTTTCCTCGTGGCCAACTCAAAGCCAAGCAAGGCTATAGAATTTGATACTGGAATGGGTTTGGTAAACCTTGCTGATGAATATGAGCGACTCACTGCTCGGGATTTTGATGCTGAGATGACCGAGGAAAACCTAAGCCGGCGCAAACTGGTCCAACTTGAAGATGCAAAGGTCGCCCTTGCGTTGTCGTCGGTCGATGAGCAGGATGTTGCTTCCTCAACCTCCATCAGTTTCCGGCACATGGCGCTCCTGGCACAAATCAAACCCAAGGATGAGGATGTGTGGACCAGTTTGAGAGATTCCGGTTCACTCACGGAGCCCACGCCTCAACTCAAAGACCGCCTCAAGCGAATGCGAGCTTGGATTGCTTCTGAACACTTTCCAGAAGACATGCGGGTGAACATCTGCACTGCGCCGGACAAGGAGGCCATCCAAGCACTCACCGACGAGCAGCGACTCGTCTTGCTTCACCTCAACCAAACGCTTGTAGAAGCCGACTGGACGACGGACGGCATCACGGCAGCCTTCAAAGCAGCAGGTGAGGCTGCCGAGGTTGGCATGAGGGATGTCTACAGGGCTTGCTATGCACTGTTTATGGCGACTGAACGTGGACCGCGGCTCGCACCCATCCTCTCCAATTGTGAACGAGGTGCTATCCTCGAGTTGACGCAAGCATCTACCGGTGCCTAGGTCCTCTCCATAAGGCGGAAAGTTGGAAGATTCCAAACGCTTTCTATCACACCATTGAAAAGGTGTAACCTTTGTTCCATGCCCATGGGAGGGGTGTACTGTCCAACCTGTGAGGCTGGCGTTGAAGTAACCGCCAAATTTTGCCTCTCGTGTGGCCATGACCTCACGGCACAAGGCCCCATCACCGCCACAGGACACGACCTGAACCAACTCAAGGACGTTATTCGCCTCCGAGAGGATCTCTCCATGGCTGAGAAATTTGACATGATCGCTCGAGTCGAAGATGGTGCAGACCCCATCGCTCTCGGGATTGCCGCAGCTGCCGATGAAGGCGACCTCCCTGCTGAACAAGCATCATCAGCCCCAACAGCCGATGAGGTGGCGCCAGCCCTGCAAGCGGCTTCGTGGGACAACGACGCAGCCGATGCTGCCGTCGATTTGGCCACGGAAGGTTCGAAACTCAACGATTTGAAGAAGGCCGGGTCCTTTGAGAAAGAGGACAAGACCTTTGTTGAGGCCATGGATTTGGGGCGCAAAGCCACGCTTGAAGTGCTCAAAGTGTCCCAGGGCCTCGTGTTACCTGCCAACGACGCGTTGCAAACTGTCCCCATTATGCAACCACCCAACAAGAGTTTCTGTCCAAAATGTGGCTCTGACATCCACGCCAATACCCTGTTGCAGTGGAAAAAATGGAGTGATACGTCCACTGAGGTTTTGACGATTCAACTTGAAGCCGCCATGCGAAGCTCGCTCATGCACCTCTCTGCATCCTATCGCGACAAGATTCAAGATTTGCAAGACCAACTTGCCGATGCCAAAAAGGCGGTTGAGAAGGCCAAGGAGGAAGCAGCCAAGGCACCCAAAGAGGAAGCGCCAAAAGCCGAGGAGAAAAAGAAAACCGGCAAGGCCGCTGCATCCAAGAAGGCCGCACCGAAGAAATCCAGCCCAGCCCCTGCCAAACCAAAATCAGGTGGCCTGTTTGGTGCGAAGAAACCGAAGAAGACCTATGAGGGCGAACCTGGCGGCAAAGCGGAGTGGTTCCTTGAGGAGGCGCTCGATACTGTTTACGACCCGCACGGCACAGGTAAGACGGTGAAGGCAGCCATGATCCTTGCCCGGTCATCCGAGGGCAACGTCCGTGTACGTGATGTGATTCGCATCTATGCAGTAGAGGGTGAAGAGGGCATATCTGAACTCGCATGGACCAGTCCACTCACCAAATACCTCATCGAGGCCTTTGACGCTTGTTGAAGCCCAACACATCCGCCCCAACAAGCGGAATGCTTCTTGACCCACCGCCGACTCCACACACCATGGACAGCGAGGCATCGGCCACGGAAGCCTTGCGCCATGTGCTCGACCGAGCGACCACATCTGTGAAAGAAACCTTCAAAGGTTTTATCAACCAAGGCGAAATTCCTAATCTACTTTTGTCTGGAACTGCAGGTGTAGGTAAAACTACTATTGCAAAAGCATTGTGTAATGAACTCAATGCAGACTATTATGTTATTAATGGTTCTGACGAGGGTAGATTCCTTGATACTGTACGTAATCAAGCAAGTAACTTTGCCTCTACTGTTTCACTTACCTCTACAAGTAAACATAAAGTCCTTATCATTGATGAGGCAGACAACACCACTCCTGATGTTCAACTTCTATTGAGGGCAAACATCGAAACATTCCAAAAGAATTGTAGGTTTATCTTTACTTGCAATTTCAAGAATCGTATTATTGAACCTCTACATAGTAGGACTACTGTTGTGGAGTTTAATGTTCGTGGGAAAACCAAGCAAGAACTTGCTAGTCAATTTTTTAAGCGGTGTTTGGATATCCTCAACCGCG